>NZ_SZPP01000079.1:0-16088 GCF_030263775.1 Candidatus Jettenia sp. AMX1 | reverse complement strand
CGATGCATTACTTACAGCAGCCTTAATCGTGGAATAATCCTTTGGCACATGAATTGTGCCGGCATATGAAGCGCCTGACAAGCAACACAGGACTACTAACTTACAGAAAAGAAATTTCCATAATTTACCCTTCAACCTTCTCATTTCCCCTCCTTCTTAAATTATTATGTTACAAATCTTATGCAAGATACATAAGCAACTAGCGAAAGATATTTTTTATTTTCTCCTTTCATCAAATGGGTACAAGAACTTACAAAGAATTAACTTTAGGTCTGCATGGCGCTGCTATGATTAGCAATGTGTTTGCCAAAAAATCATTTCTATGAAAATCCTGAGAAAGGTGATGCATAACCATTTAAAATATAACTTATTACAATACGTGTATTTCATTTATTAATGTTGTTTTTCTCTTCTATAAAAGAGAAATCTTAATCATTATTTTTGTATGTTATTCATACATTTATAATCAAAATTATCATAAATAACTTTAAAAATACCCCTTATACCAAACTTCGCATGTCTTGAAAAACATACAGTGCCGTACCAAACAACATACACTTTTGTCTTTCTGGTATATAATAGTATACAGTTCTATTTTCCAAATTTTATGATATTATGAATTCGGATGTCAGATCCATGTTAATAAATTCTTGACTTTCCCATTTTTTATACATAATATTTTCATCAAAATTCAAGCATCAAGGCTATGAGTCAACTATTCATAACGATAAGGATTATATAAATTCAATGTGGGTAAAAATTGAGCTAAGCACGATGTGTTTTTATCATGGAGATATACTTGCAAAGATAAAACGATGCCGCAATGTAATCGAATCCTACGGTTTTACCTTTGGTATACAATTGCATAATTCGATAACAAAAGACGTATACGATACCATTAAAGACCTCGATGTTGCGTTTACTGTTCACGCCCCGGTATTCTCAAATCATTTCATCAATCTTGCTCATAATAATTTCGATAGTATTCTTGCAGGATTCCAAAATACCGCATGCGTTATGCAGTCACTCCAGGCGAAAACCGCGTTATTTCACGGTTTCTTTATGACCCAAAACCCTATTAAAAATGATCCAAACAACTATGGAAAGGTATTACGTGATGCCATAAATAGCAAATATCGGCTCAATGATACACGAGTCATGAACCCAAGGTTTTTAGAAACAGAAGAGTTCAGAAATTATCAAAATACCGTGAAAATGAACATGGAACGACTGAGGGAGAGATACCCATCATATACCCTCTGTATAGAAAATGATTTTCCTGGTATTGGCAATGGAAATCAGACGCCAGCGCATCTTATATACCTCAATTGTCCCGTTTGGCTCGATACCGGCCATTTATGGGCATCCTCTCTTCTCAATAAATTTGATTTCTATAGAGGTCTTGAAGAGATTTGTACACAATGCCAGGTAATTGGAGTGCATATAAATACGAATCAAACCTCTTTGAATTGGAACTTTAAAAGTCCGTATGGCGATACACACTCACATTTTTCCAGAGAATATGATATGGATATGGATAAGGTAATCAGAATTCTCAAAAAAAATCATATTACTCACTTCACTATTGAAATATTAGGTGGGGACTTGAAAGATATAGCCTTTTTTATTCAAACGTATCAATCAATTACTTAAATTTATTGTTTATTGTCTGGCTCCGGAGATTCCACAATAAGGTTCTTGTTATCTCATGTAACCGGTTATTTATGAAAGCAACAAGGGCTGTGGGTTTGAATCTACGGTAGTCCTCCATGTCATTCCTGATTGCCTTTATCGGGAATCCAGATTGGCCTTCTGAGAATTTTCACATCATATAGTTCTTATAAATTAATGTCTGAATTTTCATACCTTTTTGAATTCCCGCCCAACTTGAAAAGGCTTGACAAACAAAATCTAATTTGTAAGATATGTATTTTTGGTATTACTTATCCCTTAATAGAATAGAAACAATTCTTAGATGTAACTTTATCAAATTGAAACCTATAAATAGAATAATTATCGTATCAGGCATTGCACTTTTGGTTTTTTTAATCATTATGGGTCCGTTAACATACAAAACCCTTGTTCCTGCCCTAAGGAATGAAGTTCTCAACCATTTAGTCTCCGTCCGGGAAATTAAAAAGATGCAAATCCAAAACTTTTTTTATGAAAGATACGGAGACGTCAATGTGCTTTCCAAAAATCCATTAGTTATTCAAAGCTTACCACGGTTCTCAAATGCCTTTAAGGATGGCGGCTTTGACAGCTCTGATTACAGACAGGTAGATACGTATTATGGTCCGCTGCTGGAGCATTTTCTCAGGCAATACGGTTACAATAACATATTTTTAGTGGATATAGATGGTAATGTTGTATTCTGTGTTAGAAAGGATGAACACATCGGAACAAACTTGAAAACAGGAGAATACAGTTCGTTTTCTATCGGAGAAGTATTTAAAGAGGGATTAAATCATATTAAATTCTCTGATTTAAGCTGGTGTGAGGATTCAAAAGATTTTACCTTTATGGCAGCCGCTCCTGTATTCGATCTTACCAATAGGCTCCTGGGTGTTATTATTGTTGAAGTACCCTACTCCAAGATTGATGTATTTTTATCCCAGAGAGACGGATTAGGTGAAACGGGTGAAATTTATATTGTGGGCGATGATAATTTTATACGCTCAAAATCAAGATTTTTTACACAAAATACTATTCTCAAACTTGAAATTGACACAGAAGGCACTCGAGACGCTTTTCGTGGAAATACCGATATAAAAATCATAAAGGATTATCGTAATATCCCCGTAATCAGCGCATACACACCGCTTGAAAATCTCAGGGACGTTAACTGGATACTGTTAGTAAAAATTGATGTGAAAGAAGCCCTTCATTCCGTTCTTGCTATAAAAACAGACCTGATTATCATTGGGACTATAATTACCATCATTACCGTCACGTACCTCTATTTTACCCTTCGGAAAAAGCAGATAAAAAGTACTGATGCAGAACTTCCATAGGGTATATATAAATCGGATATTCACGAAATCTTACAACCCCGTTATATGCAAGATTCTCACTTACCGTGTTTAACTCCTGTTGCTTCTTAAGAAATTCAGCATGGATTTGATTCAACATGAGCTTGTTCAATTCTCTAATCTTATTAAAGCGCTGCCTTTTCTCATCTGCAGTACAATCTGCCGTCTTTAATAATGTTTGCTTTTCCCTGGCTTTATCCATAAATTCTGTATCATTTTGTATCTCCTTCGAAGCATATAAATCCGGATTATAAGTCATATTCCTAAGGTCATTCTGCAGTCGTTGTGCGGTTCCAATATCAGAATCAAAGGTATCAAACGGCAAAAACAGGGTAGCAGAAACGGTAATAAAGGTTGGAGGGTCTATCCTAAAAAATTCTTTGATAATTTCATCAGTAATCGTATCGTATTTTGCTCCTCCAATTCCGTGAATAAATACATCCGAGAAAAATAAGCGGGAAAACATTGTTGTTGTAATTGCCCGTGGACGTATTTTAATATCCGTATGTAATAATGCTCTTAGCCTCGATAGATTCTTATCAACCTCTCCGGTTTTCTTCAGAGTAATCAAAACATCCCCCCCCTGAGTAACTTTTATACATTCTCCCTCATCCAATACATAGCATTTACCTCTCTGCCCCCCCGCATTCCATGTCCAAAAAGGTAATTCTATTAAATTTCCGCTAATCTTTAAATCCGGCAATGGATTAGCGTGTGAGCGAATTTTATGAATCCGCCGGTATTCACTTAGCTTCTCATTATATATTTTTGAGAACCGGCCTGCTTCATATAGAATATGCAATAAAAAATAATAAAATCCATCCGTACTACACATAGAGGAAACAGGAATTTCCAGATTATGAATAAAAAAATCCTTCTCCAGGGCACATCGTGCAGATGTTAACAAACCTACCATATCAATACAGCCTTGCTGATAGCTTTCTACCATACAATTCATAAACCTTTCGAACATAGACCGCATATGTTCGATGGTTATTTTCACGTTGTTATTCTTATCAGAGATATTTTTTTTGAAGAGGCTTAAGACCTCTTCTCTGAATCGAGGTATCGTTCCAAAATCATCAAACCTGATCTCCTCATACGCCGTCTTATATTTATCCCTTACAAAGAGTACCTTCTGAATAGATGCTGATGTATTGGATAAAACCGGCATGTGCATAAAGCCCATATTACAAGCATCATTGTCCACAATCATATTAACACCAATGCCACCAACTTTTTCAGCTACATGATAGGCAAGATGGTTCTTTATCCATACTCCCGGATAATAGAAAATAGGCTCATGGCCAGTCTGTATAATAGGAATACTTTTAATTGACTCATAGTCCAAAGCCTGTCCTTTAACATGCAGCTTATCCTGGACTGCCAGCCATGAGGTATTCCTCTTGTTATTATGCTGCACAGAAGAGAGCGTTCTCGCCTGGCTCTTAGGGAAAAGAGATGCAATCATGCTCGTATAATCAGCAGCCTTGTATAGCAATTCTTCCCGGGTTTTATCCCGCAATTCCCTCAATGGAATACCAGCCACCTTGATCTTATAAGTATGTATCTTATGCTTATTTGCCAGTACTGAATTTGGAATACTATCTATTGACGGATCAATAAAAATCTCTTTATTATGTTTTGGTACTTTATAAGGAATATTTTTCATTGCCATTTTTTGTCAATTTTGCTTAAGTATGTTACAATAATGACATATAAAATTATATCCAGGAAAATAACATGATTGAAGAGAATAATGAAAAAGTCTTAATCCTCGATTTTGGCTCACAATATGCTCAACTTATCGCACGACGGGTAAGAGAAAATAATGTTTTCAGTGAGATAGTCTCACACAAGATTACCGCAGAGCAAATCAAAAAGATCAACCCAAAGGGTATTATCTTTACTGGCGGTCCGGCCAGTGTATATGTAAAGAATGCTCCACAATGTGATGAAGAAATTGTTGATTTGGGAATACCTATCTTAGGCATCTGCTATGGAATGCAACTGGGCTGCCAGATGCTAAAAGCTACGGTAAAGCCTACCGTCTCACGGGAATACGGAAGAACGACTTGCATAGTTAATGATCAAAGCAAACTATTCAAATCAGTTGATAAGGATATCATTGTGTGGATGAGTCATGGAGACCAGGTTGTTGAATTGCCCATAGAATTCGAGTCTCTTGCATTTACTCACAATTGTCCCTATGCAGGGGTGAAACACAAGAAAAAGGCATTTTATGGTGTACAATTCCATCCTGAAGTTACCCATACTCTGCAAGGAAGCCAAATTATCCGTAATTTTCTTTATGAAATTTGTGGCTGTACCGGCACCTGGAAGATAGATTCATATATCGAAAAATCCTTACATGATATCCATAGCCAGGTTGGTGACGGAAGAGTAGTATGCGGGTTATCGGGCGGGGTTGATTCAGCAGTAACGGCGGCGCTTATCCATAAAGCTATCGGAAATCATATCTCCTGCATTTTTGTCGATAATGGACTTTTAAGGGATTATGAGGCAGATGAAGTTGTCAAAACATTCAAAGATAATTTCACCGTAGACCTGCACGTTATTCATGCACGGGAGAGATTTTTAGATAAATTAAAAGGGGTAATTGATCCGGAAAAAAAACGGAAGATTATCGGACATGAATTCATTGAGATTTTTAAGGAAGAGGCAAAAAGGATATCCGGGGTAAAATTTCTGGCACAAGGCACACTTTATCCCGATGTCATCGAGAGTATTCCAGCCCATGGAGGTCCAACAGTAACCATTAAAAGTCATCACAATGTCGGTGGTTTACCGGCAGAATTAGGGTTTGAGCTGGTTGAACCGCTCCGATTTCTCTTTAAGGACGAAGTGCGCAAAATAGGAGAGGAGCTTGGCCTGCCGGAAGAACTGGTATGGCGTCATCCCTTCCCCGGTCCGGGACTAGCCATCCGGATTATCGGAGAAGTAACAAAACCCCGTTTAGAGATCCTTCGCAATACAGATAAAATCGTTATCGAAGAAATACGCAAGGCAGGGCTCTACCGTTCTGTCTCACAGTGCTTTGCTGTACTTCTGCCGCTCAGTACCGTGGGGGTTATGGGCGATGAAAGAAGCTATGAAAATGTCATTGCCATTCGCGCTGTAGAAACAACTGACTTTATGACTGCCGACTGGTATCGCATTCCCCATGAGGTATTGGGAACCATTTCAAATCGGGTTATTAATGAGATAAAGGGTGTCAATCGTGTTGTGTATGATATTAGCACCAAACCACCAAGTACTATTGAGTGGGAATAAAATCATAGCAAAAAGCAAAAAAAGCCCTTCAACCCCGAAGGGGTAACATGGGATGTCTGCGTTGAGATGACATCCCTTCATAATTTCATGGTAGGGTATATGTTATCCAGCGTCATTTTACCCCTTCGGGGTTAAATGCGGTATGTCCGGTCTCATACAGAGGGTACTGTGTAGTCTTATACGCTGAACAGCAAATGCTTCGCCCTTACGTATGATCACAGATACAGTTGCTGAAGACGTAATTAAAGTAAGTTTTCCTTATTTGCTCTATCATGCTATTGGCAAAGTAAACTTAAAAGTCGACCCTTTCCCAGGTCCATCGCTTTCTACCCATAACTGTCCTTTGTGTGCTTCAATAATGTTTTTACATATCGCAAGACCTACACCTGCCCCATCGATTCTTGGACGTTCCTGGAAAAATCGCTCAAATAACCTGGAAAATTGCTCTTTTGGCAATCCGATGCCTACTCCAGTGTCCCTGATAGCAAATTCTACATAAGGATTTTTTTTTTCTATAGAAATATGAATTTCTCCACATTCCGTATATTTTATAGAGTTATCGATAAGATTGGTGATTACTCGCTGGATTTCATCCTTATCTCCAATTACGGGAGGTACGGTATCGGGGATATGGCCTATTATGGCCAATCCTTTCTTCTCTGCCAGGAGCCTCATACAGGTAATAGTTTGAGTAGCTAGCTCATTCAGATGAAGAATTTCTTTTTTAAATACTAAACGACCCGATTCTAAAACAGAAAGATCAAGAATGCTTCCGATAGTCTTTTGTAATCTTTGCAGGCTGTCGTTAATAATTTTACTGAATTTTTCTTCTTTTGAGCGGTCTATATGTTCTTTTTTTACTTCTTTAGACCAGAGATCAATTGCCATCTGTACCTGGGCAACGGGAGACTTGAGTTCGTGAGATACATCGCGTATCATTTTATCCTTCATCTGATCAAGGGTAAGTAACTCCTTATATGCCTTCTCCAGATTGCTGCTCTGTTTTTCAAGTTCCTGGTTAGTAAGGATTAAGTCTTTTGTCCTTTCTTCTACGGTTCTCTCCAGGTTGGAGGTATATTCCTTAAGTATCTGTGTTTTTTCTTCCAGGAAACAAGCCATTTTATTAAAAGAATTCGATAATTCTCCAATTTCATCATGGGAGATAATTTTCACCCGTTTACTATAATCACCTTCAGAAATACTTTTTGTTATCTCGGTAAGGTAAAGAATAGGATCTGATATTTTCTTTCCAAAAAAGAAGGCAAAGGAGATAACAACGATGGTTATCAGAACCATGATGGGAGCAACAACCATGTGCAATCTCTTGACCGGACCGTAACCTTCCTTTACATCAATCTCTGCAATAATGCCCCAGTTGAGTTCAGGAATCCATTGCCAAAAGCCTAATACCTGTATACCCCGGTAGTCTGTATAACCCTCTCCATCGTATCCATGCCCTCCCTTCAGACATTCCTCAACACTTCGGGTAAACTTTCCTGTTGTCGGATTAATAACCTTAAGCTCAAGGGTTGTTCTTTGATGGACTATTCCAAAATCCTTGAGATCCCGTAAAAATTTCGATTCAGAGATCATATATCCATGTTTATTAATCAGGTATGTTTCTCCCGTTTCTCCTAACCGGACACTTCTCATAAGTCTACTAATTTCCATTACATCTACCCGTAAGCATACGACACCGATAATCTTATTTTCATAAATCACCGGCGTAGTGATATAGAGGGTAGGTAAACCGAATTCTAATCTTCCGTATTCATTTTCTAAGGGAATTACCGAGGGTGCAATGGGTGATACAAAGGTGATGCCATTTACGGCATTTTTGAAGAATTCATATCCCGCCACATTCGTGATTACCTTTCCCGTTGAGGTAGTGATTTTTAAATCTCCGTGGCGGTCACAGATGAAGATTTCTTTATAACCATAAGCCTCTCTAAGGGTATTTAAATGATGAAGCAGCCTATAAAAATTTTCACTCCCCTCGGATTTATAGATTACACCAGGTACATTCGGGTTTTCTGCTATAATCCTGGCATCAGCCTTCCTTTCCTCGATCCATCGTACAATGAGTTCCGACTGCTTATGTCCGACCCCCTCAAGATTTTGTATTAGGGAATCCTGCAAGGCCTTTTTTTCTGTGGGATAAATAAATACCCGCATAATAAAAATAGGAAATACAGAAAGCAGAATAGAAGAAATAATAATCTTTGTTCGTATCGATTTACAGGAAAGTATATGGAGTTTATTGAAAGCCTCAGGAAAGATATTCTCGTAGTTTCGGTATCTTTGCAAGAGCTGTTTTATGAGCACTATAGTATTCATGACAAGTTCTTTTATGAGCTTATAGAGAAGTACTCGGTGTTCGCCCTTATTGAATACTTGGGAAATTCAATATGCCTTGGTTCAGCCAAGGACGATTGAACCAGCAAAATTGTTGCTGAAAGGTGGCATCATTTGATGTACAGGAATTTTTAATTCAGGGTAACTCTTTAGGGTTGCTATCCTATCCCCCGTGCACGTTTAAGCGAGAGGAGGCAAGGCTAAAGCCTTGCCCTACATCATAAAACTCTTGCCCTACATCATAAAACTATAGAGGCCTCATGTGTTTTCATGCCCTTAAGCCCCTGTTTTTACTTGAGTTTATTCTTAACAAAAGAAGGAATATCTTTCATGTATTGATCGATCATTTCGCAGGTAATCATTGCAGCACCTCGCCGGATCGCGAAGCCTTCAATTGCTTTTTTTGCCCTGCCTCTGATAAATATAGGCGCCTTCTCCAGACGTTGCTTTGCTTCCTCTGTCCATGAATCCTTCAAATATGCCTGAAATTTAGTAATGATGCCCTCATTCCTGATAGTACGTTCATCAAGAAATGCCTTAATAGTATCAATAACCTCTTTTTTGTGTGCACTTTTTAACTTTTCTTTGGCCTTATCCCATGCATCCATCCTTAGTTCATCAAATCCGATATTCTTAATACGTTTTGATGCGAGCTGCATAGATTCATCCCGTATTTCGGAAAGGAATTTAGAAGTAATCTCTTTATAACCATGCTGGCGCGCCTTTTTCTGCATAAGCTTATAAATACCTGGCCGTACAAAATCCGGCGCATTTGCAACACGTTTTCGCGCCTCCTCAGCCCAGGGGATTTCACCATCCTGATGTACCTGGCCTCCATCTTCTGTGTTAGTGCCAGCTTTACTTTCACTTTTTGTCGGGAATGCAGTTCTTTTCTTTGCTATCATCTCTTCCCGTGAGGCCCTCATTACTTCCAAGGTTATTTCATGATGGTTGCTCTTTGCTGCATAACCTTCAACATTTTTAATGACCATACCCCGTCCGAAAGAGGGGATTTGTTTCAGGATATTTTTTGCCTCGGAACTCCAGCTCATGGTGAAGTTTTCTTCAACCCCAAAGGTTTCGGCTGGTGCTAATTGGATAACTGTATTGCCATATTTCCCCGGGATATAATTGCACCATCCATCTTCATCCATCTGGTTCCCTGAGGTTGCAAGCGCCCTTGCCCTGCATCCTTTGCAGATGTACTTAAACTCACAGACACCGCATCTGCCATTCAGATCAGTATTTCGCAAAGTTTGAAAATCGGGGGTATTTTTCCAAATCTCCACAAAACTTTTCTCTCTTACATTTCCGGAAACATTAGGCATATAAGGACACGGTGTAACATCGCCTTCCGGTGTGATCCTGCAGTAGTGGGTAGCAGCCGGACAACCGCCAGCATACGTCCTGATGAGTGGAGAGGTGGTATCATGTTCATACACAATCCTTCGGTAGTGTGGTGCGCATTTTGCTCCCACCATCATTTTCCCCTGATAGTTCTTTTGTATAGTATAAAGCTGGTGCAATGCCTGATCGTACTGCTGCGGTGTAATATCGGTCAACTCCTGACCTTTACCGGTACAGACCAGAAAGAATAGGTTAAATACCCTGGCACCAAGATTATATGAGAATTCGATAATATTGGCAATCTCATGAAAATTCTCTTTCGTGACGGTTGTTTGTATTTGGAATTCGATGCCTTGCCTGCGGCATGCCTCAATTCCGTTGAGGGTATCATCCCATGCACGTGAAATCCCCCTGAATTTGTCATGTCTTTCAGGCATTATAGAATCAAGGCTAATACCAATACCGGTTACACCACTTTGTTTCAATCTCTTTGCCACATCATCATCAATTAAATTCCCATTCGTGCCCAGCACTATCATCATCCCTTTCTGAGAGGCATAGGAGGCAAGATCATAAATATCCTTCCTTAATAGTGGTTCTCCACCCGTAAGGATTAGCAGCAAGTTAGGATTAAGCTCTGCCATTTGATCTATAAGCTTAAACCCTTCCTGAGTGCTAAGCTCATTGGCGGATTGCCTGGTTAATGCATTGGTATCGAGGTAACAATGGCTGCAACGCAAGTTGCATCGATAGGTCGTGTTCCAGGAGATTGCATAGGGTTTGTAATTCATTTTAAAAGCCTTTTATTATAGATAATACTAAAGATAATGTGAAAAATGAATCTTTCATGATAATTTTACTATGAGCTGTCTGTGAGCACAATAGTTTTCTCTCTCTGCTTATGATAAGCAGATCTGAGATCGGGCAATGCTCTATGCAAATAATATAAAATTGAGAAAGAAAAAACAATGGATATATCTCTGAATACTCTGTATCAAGGAACATTTGTGTACTACAAGATACATTTTTGTCATGTAAAATTTTTTGAACCTATTTCATACAATACGTATGTTAAGATGAAAAATATGATAAATATTGAGCACTATTAACGATTTGTAGTTGCTATATCGTTTATTGGTATGTAAAATGCTAAACGTAACGTTTGTATCTATAAAGTTAATTTTTGAAACCTGATAAAGGCAAACCATTCGAAAGGATGGGACGCAAAGCCACTGGCCTAAATCTTCATTAAGAATATGGTAGCAGGGTTGCCGGGCGAATACAGCACTCCATAGGCCGCTGTGTTTGTTACGGCCAAATTTTATAAAGGGGTGCTGGCATGTTATTATCTCACGTCTCGAAATTCTTTGTAACAATCCCTATTTTTGCTTTCCATACAAAGAACTGGTTTTGTGCAGAATGGTTATACAAACAGTTTATTCCCTCTGTTGTTGGCTTTTGGAGTATTGTCCGTAACATTATCAGGCGTAAACGTGCTAAAAAGACGCTTCGTGCAAGCGAAAGTAAATATCGGCTCCTCTTTGAGAGTCTTCCTCAGAGAATATTTTCTAAGGATAAAAATTTCGTATACATGTCTTGTAACGAGAATTTAGCCAGAGATCTCCATATCAGGCCAGACGAGATTACCGGAAAGACCGATTATGATTTTTTCCCCAAAGAACTTGCCGAGAAATATAGAACTGAGGATAAGCGGGTTATAGAATCAGGGCAGACAGATGACAGAGAAGAGAAATATATCGTAGATGGACAGGAATTGATTGTCAGGATGGTGAGAACCCCGATAAAAGATGAAAAGGGTAATGTTCTTGGCATCTTAGGCGCATTTCTGGACATCACGGAAAAGATAACCTTGCAAAGAGAAGCTGAACGGTCCAGACATCTGGCATCATTAGGTGAACTGGCTGCGGGTGTAGCCCACGAGATCAATAACCCCATAACCGGTGTTATTAACTGTGCCCAGATACTATTTAATAAAAGTAGCGAAGGAAGTAAGGAAAGGGATATTGCCGGCCGGATTATCAAAGAGGCTAACCGTATAGCGAACATAACCAGCAGTCTTCTTTCTTTTGCAAGATTTGGCGATTCAAAGGAGAAGAAGAGCATCGTTAGCATCCGCGAGATAGTGGCGAATACGTTTGTCCTGATAAAGGCGCAATTGCGAAAAGAGGGTATTACGATAAAGTTAGACGTTTCTCCAAAATTGCCCCAAATTATTGCGCACCCTCAGCAGATACAGCAAGTCTTTCTGAATGCTATCAGTAATGCGCGATATGCCTTAAACCAGAAATATCCAGAGGTGCATGAGAATAAAATCCTTGAGATTATCGGGGAAGAAACAACGATAGACAACCGTCCGGCGGTAAGGATTACCTTCTATGATCATGGCACGGGTATACCTGCCAGGATACGAGATAGAGTAGTAGAACCGTTTTATACCACAAAGCCCCGGAGTAAAGGAACGGGCTTAGGATTAAGCATCAGTTACAGTATTATCAGGGACCATGAGGGTAGGCTTGCCATTGATAGTGTTGAAGGTGTATTTACCAAGGTTATTATAGTTCTGCCAGCATTCAAACCGACATAGCAGATTTTCTTCATTTCTTCGTTAAAATCATATCCACGATACTATTGCATAGTTGTTTCAAATAAACTAAAATATATTCGTTTTAAATTTCTAATCAGGAATAGGTTAAGGCTTATGAGGGACTTTGGGACCGTTTGGGTGTATTGATGAACAGATTTTCATGTCCCCCCCAAAGCAGTGCTGGCGAAATATCATAGTACGGAAATTTTTCATAGGTAAGCTATAAAGTGATCGAAATAAAACCAATAAAAGGAAAAGTCAATGCAGTAGTTAAGGCTCCAGGCTCAAAGAGTTATACAAATCGCGCCCTTGTTACGGCTGCACTGGCTGACGGACAATCTATAATTTCTCATGCCCTTTTTAGTGATGATACTAAATACATGGCATCTAGTTTAAATACCCTGGGAATACCCGTTAAAGAAGAGCAAAATGTTAATAGGTTTGTGGTATACGGTAAGAGCGGAACTATTCCAGTAAAGCAGGCAAATTTGTTTATTGGAAATGCAGGTACAGCGATGAGATTTTTAACTGCTATGCTAACCCTGGGAAAAGGGGTCTATGAGATAGACGGTGTTTCGCGCATGAGGGAAAGGCCTATACAGGATTTACTTGATGGTTTAAGACAGCTTGGGGCAGATGTCAGCTCGAAATACCATAATGGTTGTCCGCCGGTACTCGTCGGAGGAAAGGGATTATCCGGTGGATCGGCTGTTGTAAAGGGAGATTTAAGCAGCCAATACTTTAGCGCCTTATTAATGACAGCTCCTTATGCTCAGAAGGATATCGTTATAGAAGTGAAAGGCAGCCTGGTCTCGAAGCGTTATGTAGATATGACTCTTGCATTAATGCGTCAGTTTGGGGTAAACGTTAGCAACGATAACTACAGAACATTCTTCGTCAAATCCGGGCAACGTTATCGCGCTATGCATTATGAGGTGGAGGCAGATGCATCAGCCGCTTCTTACTTTTTTGCTGCTGCGGCAATTACCGGTGGAAAGGTTAGAGTTGAAGGAATCGGAAGTGATTCCCTGCAGGGAGATATTCACTTTGTAGACGTCCTTAAGGAAATGGGTTGTAAGGTTACGATGCATGTTGATTGGATTGAGGTGCAGGGAGATACGCTGCATGGGGTGGACGTCGATATGGGGGATATGCCGGATGTGGTGCAGACTTTGGCATCTGTAGCGGTATTCGCCCGCGGTAAAACGCGGGTACGGAATGTGAAAAATATGCGTATAAAGGAAACTGACCGTATTTCTGCTGTCGTGAATGAATTGCGCCGGATGGGGATTTCAGCAGTAGAATATGAGGATGGTTTTGAGATTGAACCATCTCTGCCTCAACCGGCAGAAATAGAAACCTACGATGACCATCGTATGGCTATGAGTTTTGCGTTGATTGGGCTGCGCGCACAGGGAATATCTATAAAACATCCGGAGTGCGTATCCAAGACATTTCCTGATTACTTCCGGAGATTAGAGGAGTTACGGCCATAGTTTGCTGCGTTATGACTACAGTAAATACTGATGAAAAATACATGATGCTTGCGCTGGAATTGGCAGAAAAGGGAAGGGGAAAAGTAGAGCCTAATCCCATGGTAGGCGCCGTACTTGTAAAAAATGACGAGATTATCGGAACAGGGTATCACCAGATCTTTGGGGGGGCGCATGCAGAAGTGCATGCAATTCATGAGGGAGGAGCAAACTGCAAGGGGGCAACACTCTATGTTTCCATGGAACCCTGCGCGCATTATGGTAAGACGGCGCCATGTGTTGATGCCATTGTTAAGGCAGGTATCGGGAAGGTGATAGCTGCAATTATCGATCCTAACCCTATTACATCAGGTAAAGGAATACGAAAATTAAAGGAGGCAGGGATTGAGATTAAGCTGGGGGTTATGGAATTCCAGGCAATGAAATTGAACGCCTCTTTTTTTAAATTAATGCAGCAAGGATTGCCTTATGTGATAGTGAAGTGGGCAATGTCACTCGATGGAAAGATTGCTACTCATACAGGAGACTCAAAATGGATTACGTGCGAAGAATCACGGGTATATGCACATAAGGTCCGTGGGCAGGTGGATGGGATTTTAGTTGGAATTAACACCGTATTGCGCGATGATCCTCTCCTGACCTGCCGCCTTGAGGGAGGAAGGAATCCGAAGAGAATTATCATCGATAGTAACGCCTCGTTGCCCTTACATTCCCGTCTTTTAAAGACAATTCATGAAAGCGAAATAGTAGTTGCTGTGAGCAGGAACGCATTGCCCGAGCGTATTAAGAAACTCAGACAGTTGGGATGTGAGGTTATTCAAACAAACACTATGAGCGGTCGGGTAGACTTACAGGAACTCTTCCGGCAGCTTGGTGAGATGAAAATGACAAATATTTTAGTGGAGGGTGGCAGCAGAGTCATTACTGCAGTACTCGAGGATTGCCTTGCCGATAAAGTTATTGTTTTTATCGCTCCGATTATTATTGGAGGTCAGGGCGCAAATTCCCCTGTACTTGGAAAAGGTATCGATGCTATAGCTGAATCCGTAAAAGTTAACGAAATAACGATAAAAAGATTCTCAGATGATGTTGTTATTGAAGGTTTTTTGAAATATAAACACCGGCAAGGTAAAGATACAATGGCGGATTCACTCCGTTTAATCCGCCCTACCGAATGATTGAGGAGTGAGTAGCGGATTAAGCGGAGCGAAATCACCAAAGAGATACCCGTTTTCCTATCTGTCTGCATGGTTTTTATGCAGACAGATAGTTTAATCAGAAAAACTGATAGGGAATATTCCAGGTCCAAATTTCATAAAAAATATCGATAGTACATTTACCGTAACATACTATTGATTCATGTATATTTTTGTGAAGATTGTAACTGGAAATTTATATTCGAAGATACTTAGGAAGTAACATAGAGGAATAAATAATTAGGTAGAGTATTCAATTAATAATTACATAGCGTCGATATCACCGTCTTCATCATCCAATGCCCTTTCTATTTCAAATTCAATTTCTCTTCTCGGATCAAGCACGAGTTTTTTGTATCGCTCTTTAATAAATGCGAGCCGTTCAATTTTCTTACGCTGACTATCTGTAGAATAATTTACCTCTAAAATCATTTTATACATCTCCACGAAAAAGTTTTATAAAAATAGTAAAAATGAATCTTTGTAAAATTCGCTAAAGATTATATATTCAGCTAAGCTAAAGTCAAGTCAAATTAGGTAAATTCTTTTCGTGATAGATATGTTACTCATGGCGCGTAATAAAGTGTAAAAACCTGATTTTGTATGGATGATCTATAGTACCCTCTGTATGAAAACCAAACATACCACATTCAACCTCAAAGGAGTAAAATGATTCTAGCGTGACTTTACTAAAGTAAAGTCAAAATAAAGTCCTAAGGTGTTGAGATATATGAGGAAAGCGAATTTTTTAGTTGTATACACTGAA
>NZ_SZPP01000016.1:0-125929 GCF_030263775.1 Candidatus Jettenia sp. AMX1 | reverse complement strand
GTATGATGAAATTAGGAATGCCGGAAAGTTATGCGATCTCATAAATTGCATACTACAGGGAAAAACTGCTTTTTTATCGGATTTGTGCAACAAAGCCATCTCACATTATGATAACCGAGAGTTACCTTTACAAACACTTTATTTATTGGAGGGGTTGTTCATGAGAAGTATTTTAGTAATTATCGCAGCATCAATAATTTTTAGTATTTCAGATGATACAGTAGAGGCTAAAGGGCTGGATAAAGGAGTAGGGCCATACGGAGAGTTCTGGAAGCCGATTCCTACTCAAAGATACTGGGCCCCGGACTATTTCTATACACCGCCGGAAGAGCCAAAAGGTGTTTATAGCGAAGAGGAATGTGTGGCCTGTCATAAAGCATTAAATCCGGGTTTAGTAAAGGCATGGGAGGAAAGTAATCATGCAAATTTTGATAAGATCGATAAGATACAGAATTATCAGAATATTGATAGCCGCCTGGCTCCAGTAACCAATCCTCCGTATGCGCCTATTGGCAAACTTCAGGATTACCAGAGAGAGAAATTAGCCGAAATAGAGAAGCACCTCGGGAAAAAACTTACTGCGGTAGGATGTATTGACTGTCATGGAAAGATTGGAGCTGAAAAGCTGGACCATGCAAAAGAATTGGTAATGCCAAGCGCCGCTCATTGCGGTGAATGCCATAAGCAAGAATTTGAGGAGTTTGAATCTGAGAAACACTACGGTATTCCTGATTGGAAGCCAGGCAGAGAAAGTCACGCAAAGGCTTATGATGCAAATCTGGACGTCGATGTATGGGCAGCACAGGATAAGAATATCGTTCAGGGCTGCGATATGTGCCATAACATCCAGCATAAGTGTGATAGCTGCCATACCCGCCATGCCTTCAGGGCATCCGAAGCGAGAAGGCCCGAGGCATGCCAAACTTGTCATAACGGGCCAGATCACCCTGATATTGAATATTACAGGGATTCTAAACATGGCTCTATCTATTTTATTGAGGGCAACTACATCTCTCCTACCTGTCAATCCTGTCATATGTATTACAAAGGACAATATTCACATAATATGGTTAGGAAAGCCATCATGGGTGAAGGGGACGTGCTCTTTTATGATAATATTTTTAAAGGGATCAAACCAACAGATTATATTAAGAACAGTAAAGAACTGCAATCAAGGCGAGAAGCATGGATAGAGGTATGTGTTCAGTGCCATTCACAAAGATTTTCCCGTGATTATCTTGATTCCATGGATAAGGCATCTGATTCGATTTTCCACTATGTAAGCGATGCCTATGCTACGATTAAATCACTCTATGAAGAAGAAATACTTTACCCTATGCCCGAAAACAGGCCTAAAGCTCCTGCCCCCGTAATAGAAAAATATCCTGATCTGCTTGGCGGTTTTTATGGAGAATTCTGGGCAAAAGGAGGAAATCCGAGCAGGATTGAGAAGGACTTTTTATATATGTGGGAGAATGATGCTTTTTTGGTCAGGAAGGGTTTAGCGCACATGAATCCCAACGGCTTTACCTATATCTCATGGTCGAATTTACTCAAGAAGTACGTGGATATACAGAGTGAGGCTAATACCTTAAGGCGATTGGCTGCATTAGAGAAAAAGACAAAATTAAGGTCAAAAAAGATACGGGAGAAAAAATAATCAGGAACGCTATGGGGAGATATGCAAGAGGTTTTCTTTTAAGCTGAGCAGAAGAAATATTTTTTAACGGTTGATTGGTTGCAACATCAAATGTTGGATTTGTATAATCTAAGATAGTTCGTAATTACTCAAAATAAGGTGCAAGCCTGACTCAAAAGTTGTCCAAAAAGGTCATCTTTTCATAATCATTGCGGGCAAGCCAACGCCCAGAGCAAAGCAAAGAAGAAGTAATCCCCTTTAGAAAACTTATTATTGCCCATAAGTCAAAGGGGTAAATTTGAGTATTGCGATAAGATTAAACAGGGTGGCACGGACAAACCATGTCCCCGTACGTCTTGAACGGGGATATGGTTTGTCCGTGTTGTTCGAATACTCCGTGGATAGGGAATATACCACACTGACAAACAGAGTTTGTCAGTGCCACCCAGGAATAGGCTTACAGAGAATAAAAATTTCTCTAGAGATACCCCCGGCGAGACGTCTCTTCAGGGTATTCTAAAGATGTGGGTAAGGATAAGTTTAGAAAAGGGGGGGAGACGTATGAATGATTGAGAAAAGGAGGAGATAGGTGAGTATTTTGAAAGGGAAGGGTTTGGGGCTCTGTCAAAGGGGGAAATACAGGAATTGTTAATTCTCTTTCCTCTTTCCGAAACGAAAGAAATAACCTCATTATTTCCTACTTTCTCGATACTCATACATTTCCCTCCTTTTTGAATCACTTGCACATTTCCCCCCTTTTTAAAGGGGGATCAAGGGGGATTAAGATGCTTCAATCGTTCCTCCTTCTTCGCGATGATACGATACTACCTATTACCCTCTTGGACAGCCCTTATCCATACCTCCTTATGATTCAACAATCAGTATTTTGAGCAACTATGATAGTTCTTCCTGTCATTCTCGAATGTCTTTATCGGGAATCCATCTGGCGGAAGAAAACAGGAAAGGCGACTGGATTCCTACTCCCCTTTCCACGAGGACAAGCTGCATGGGAATTACAGAAAGAATCATCGTTGGGTAAGTGATAGTAAATGTATTCAGGGAATGGTCTTGTCAATCCTCGCTGGTCAATATGCTCGTAGCTACACAAAATATTGTTGGATCACAGGAGAGGCGAACCTTGTGTTTGCTCCCATCCCTTATGCAAACAGCACATTATGCTGAATGTATCTCTGTTGTCTCTGATACGAAATTATCTGTGTTATTTATGTTCATGCGATTTAAAGGCAGGCTAATATAAAAATCAGTTCCAATGCCCTCTTTGCTTTCTACGTAGATAGCTCCTTCATGATCTTTTATAATTCTGTATACCATAGCGAGTCCAAGCCCTGTGCCTCTATCCTTATCAGTAAAGAAAGGCTCAAAGATCTGTGAGATTTTCTCGGCAGAAATTCCGATGCCGTTATCTGAGACCTTAATAACAAAATATAGTTTGTCATTTCGATTGTGCACTGAAAGTGAAGCGAAGGAAAAGAAAGTGCTATTCAGATGTATTTTTGCCATTTTCTTAAACGCAGAAAGACCTTCTGTCAAGCTTGTGCTTACCCTGATATGCCCGTTTTCTGGCAGCGCATCAAGACTATTCTGCAGAAGATTTATCAGCACCTGCTTTATCTTATCTTCATCTACAATAAGCTGGCATCTTTTTTCCTCAAAGGCGGTAATTATTTTAATACCTTTCTCTGCAGCAATATTCCTGAGAAAATTTACGGTATCTATTATGGCGCCATGAGGATCTATATTCTGCAGGACGGGTTTAGAAGGTTTTGCCAAATCTAATAAATCTTCAATAATTCTATTAATCCTCTCTATTTCTTTTATAGCAATTTTCTGAAAATCATTATGAAATTCTTCATCATTTTTCTTGTGAGGAAGTAGCTGAAAATAGGTGTTTATTGCTACCAGTGGATTTTTTATCTCATGTGCAATATTGGCTGCAAGAGTACCGAGATAAGCTAACCGTTCGGAATGCTGCTTTTCGCTCTGAAGCAGCTTCAATTCTGTCAGGTCTGTCAAAATTATTAAGGCCCCAAGCTTCTCCCCATCTTCAGTCCTGAGGCTTGTTGTGGTCATACCACAAGGTGTTTTTTTATTTTCACGTTCGACAAGAACTTCGAAATTATGACATTCTCCCTCATTGTTCAGGGTATATCGAATCGCTTCGCGAGCATCTCTGCCAAGGTACTTAAGTATTATTTCGGTTGTACCGGCATTTTCCAGCCCGAGAATTCTTTTCGCTTCGTTATTGATAAGAGTAAGATTACTATTATTATCCATAACGATAACACCGGTTTTCAGACTCTGAAGGATATTATCTCTATAAACTTTAGCCTCTTTCAATCCTGCATAAAGACGGGCATTATTAGCCGCCATGGCTAATTGGCCAGAAAAGGCAAGAAACATCTGAATATCTTCCTGGATAAAAATTTTTTTGTTTATCTTCTTCCCCAAAAAAATTATACCGAAGAGGTCATTCTTTTGAAAAACCGGAACACAACTTTCGACATTCAGGGATGCTAATTTCTCCTCTAGTACGCGGTCAAGCTCGCTGTGGGTAAAACGGTACAACTGATCCCGTGAAAGAACTGTTCTATTCTGGTAAAGCCACGTAGCGATGATATCCTGGCTCAGGAGAAACAAATTATCTTCAGGTGTAAAATTTATAGCTGCCTTTAATCTATAGTTTTTGGTCTCCTCTTCTTTTAGCAATATACATATCTTTTCAATGCCTACAGAAACATACAAGTACTGGATGGCATAATGAAGAAGGCCGCTCAAATCATGGATAGAAGAGAACATTGTTGTAGAATCACTCAGTATCTTTGAATGGCTATACCTGGTGTGGAAAAAAATCTTCTCAATAACATGCTGGATTGATTCTCGAGCAGACACAAAGGCTATAAATGTTACTATTATAGATACTACGTTAGTAATGGTATTCCTGTGCTCTGATGCCGGAAGAATACTACTCAGAAATACTCCAATAATGAAATAGATTGCACTCATGGCAATGGATAGAGTAAGGTAAACTGTACTTCGCTTGATTACCACGCTGATATCCATGAGGTGGTATTTCGCAATAGCATAGGCTACCGCTATCGGAATAGGAATGGATACCAGAGGTACAAACATCTCAACTTGCCATACACCTAATACCGGTAAAAGAAAATTTGTGATGCTTCCAAAAAACACGGATATTGCTACCCCAAAATATAAATATTGAATCTGTAATCTTTTTATTCCGTAATAGTTAACACTTTTTCTGTAAAGGATATAAAAAGAGTGCGCCATACACATAATAAAATAAAACCAAAATACAGAAAATAATGGGCCATACTTGGTACAAGGCCACCCCTTGTCAAAGGATACAGATTCAACAATATAGGAAGAAGAAAATGCCAGGAAGATACTTATAACAAAAAAAGATATGCTTAGGTACCTATCGATAAGTCTTTCCTTTCGATCAGGAAAGATAGATGAAAAAAAGAAAAAAGTAGAAGGAATAAAGATAGCAGCGCTAAAGACTAACTTCAGTCTAAAAGTAGCCAAAATTGGATCGGTTGTATGGAGTACAAGAAAAACAAAGAATATCCATATTGATATAACATGCGAAAAGAGACAGAATCTTTTATTAATACCATTTGTAGGATTTCTTAAAAAAACAAAGATTCCAAGTCCTGCAATTAATAAAGATATAAGAATGAATACGATTCTGCTCGCAGGCATAATCTCTTTCTATAAATATTTTCTTAATACGAGCACGGCATGTGTACCACCGACACTATGGCTATTTATTAATGCTGTATCCATGTTGAAATATCTGGCATGGTGCGGAACATAGTCTAGATCACAAAGGGAATCTGGCACATCTAAATTAATTGTAGGAGAAATAATTCCATTTTTTATAATGAGACTCGTTGCTACTACTTGAAAACTACCTCCGGCAGCATAAGCCTGACCAGTCATGGATTTAATGGAACTTATCGGAATTTTATATGCATGTTCCCCGAAAAACGACTTAAAGGCATTTGTTTCTGACACATCATAACTAGGAATGGCGTTTCCGTGAGCACAAATATAGTCTATCTCTTCTTTTCTAATCTTTCCGGAATTCAATGCTTGTTCCAATGCGGTGACTAATCCTAGCCCATTAGCATCAACCCGAACAACATCTTGCCCATCACTTGCAGATGCATAGGATATAATCTCAGCATATATATCTGCACCTCTGTTTACAGCATGATTCAATTCCTCAATCACTATTGCTGCGCCACCCTCACTAAGTACCATACCATCACGATCCTTATCATATGGTCGTGAGGCCACCTCAGGTTCTTCATTTCTTTTTGAAAGAATTCCCAAAGCACAGAAAGTTGCCATGGCAAAAGGAAAGATTGGGGCATCTGCACTTCCTACAATTGCCACATCTACTGTTCCTTGTTTTACCATATTATAACCCCAATTTACAACATCAAGTCCGGTTGAACATCCTGAACACAATGTAGAATTAGGCCCGGCAATATTTAATTCCGAACATATATAACCAGTTGTTACATGAGGTGTAAATTCAGGAGCAGTAAAGCGGCTAACAGCCTTTGGGCCAGAGTCTAAGAATTTCTTATGTTGACCCTCATATATATCATTCTCAGCCCCTATCGTTGATCCAAAACATACCCCGAATCTATCTCGATTCTCTCTGTTTAAATTAATGCCGGAATCTGCTACTGCCATCTTTGCTGTTGCAACACCAAAGTGAGTGAATCTTCCACTTCTTTTGACCAATTTTGGATCAAAATAATCGCAAGGATCAAAATTTTTTACCTCACCAGCGATTTGTGTACTGAAAGGAGAGGGATCAAAAGAAACGATCTTTCTTATACCTGACCTTCCATGAATAAGCGCATCCCAGTACTCATCTTTCCCATTCCCATTTGGTGCCAATATTCCCAAGCCAGTAATAACAGCGCGCCTCGTAACCATTGAGCTTTTCCTCCTTAAAGAATATCTTTATTTATTAAAGAGCGTTTTTCTCGGCTAATTTACGGCTGTACATATTTATCCTTTGGTAAACATCTCTAAGGAAACTGTAATCTGTAGTTAGTAAAGCCAAATCACTCCTCATCTTAAATTCTTCCAGCCCTTTTTGACCCATAAATCCTGCACTTCTTGCTGCAAGACAATGTTCATCAGAAATGTTAACCGGATAACCCATTTCCCGAACCTTTTTCTCCATGAGTCCGGCCATCTTAAGCATATCCAAAAACTTTATTCCATGTAAGGAGATATTTAGTTCAGGCCATGTACTTGGATCCTTTGTTAGCTCATATTCATAGCGTAAAATAGTTTGCATATAACCTTCAGGCAGTTCGAAGCCAAATTGTTTGGGTTCTAATTGCCAGTTTGTTGCAGGCAACGGTGCGCCAGGGGTTATGAGAATGGAATCTGGCTTATAATCCTCATTTTTTAATTTATGAAGTAAACATAAATTCTCTTCCAAAACTTGCTCATGATTTACATCACTATCATGGGGTAATGGGCAAGGATATATAAAACTTAGTCCTACGTCAAGATATTTTCTTTGATTATATGATGCCTGCTTTATGGCTTTAATGGTAAAATAAATATCTTCTACAGAATTACCTTTGTTCATGACTTTTGTAAGGATTTCATCGTTAGCAGCTTCAACACCCATGAAAACAGCCCGAAGCCCTGAGCTTACAATTCTCTCATAAGAATCAATTAACTCCGCCATTCGTTCCCTTGCCCCACGTTCTGCCCGCACAAACATAGAGTACTCTATAATTAAGCCTTCTTTTACTACTGCATCTGCAATCCGTTTGGCAAGAGAAACAGGTGTGGTAGAGCCGGCAAATCTGAAAAGTCCGATACCCAGCTCCCGGATCGTTTCCTTAATTTCATCAATAGTTAGATGAATATCCCGGCTCTGATACCTTCCGGTAATATTGGGATGTGTACAAAAGTTACACTTTCCATAATAGCATCCTGAGGATTCATGGATTACTGCTATATCTACCTTTCCATCATCCTTCTCATAAAAAGGAAAAAGTTTTGAGTTTAAAGGAAGTCTTTGAATAGTTGTTTCTTTTACCTTGCCGTTACTGCTTCTGTATATCAGATTAGGAATTTCATCAGCTTCAGCAAGGGAAATAATCTTTTTTATTACATCAGGTTTTGTACCTCCCTGAGCATACATCTCTTTTACCAGGGTAATAATTTTTATTAGGGTTATTTCACCCTCGACATCTATACAAAAGTCAAAGGGGCTTTTTTCTAATGCGTTTGTCTTAAATTGATTAACCTGTGGTCCGCCGGCAATAACTAATGTATCCGGACTCAATTCATGGACCCTTTGCGCAAGCTTTTCGGAGTATACAAATCTATCTCCAAGCCAGGTTTTTATACCAAGTACTTTTACTCGCTTCTTGCCTATCTTCGTCGCCAAGGCATCAATATAGTTCTCCATTCTTTTTTTAACAATTTTTGTGAGATTATCCTGAAGCAGATTCCATTCTCCTCTTAAAGATACAATATCTTCAACACGTTCCTTATGGAAGATACGAAAGGCAAGTTCTGATAATTTTTGCGTTAAATCATTTTTTGTGAATGAGGTATAAAATTCGATTTGCGCTGGATCTTCAATCGTAATATCAAACCCTGCATTCCTGCAAGCCCTCGCGAGTACTCCAATACCATTCTCTTTAAAGCAGTCACTAAGAGAATAGGCCTTTCCCATAAATGAATTCCATAGCATAAGGTCTATGCTTTGAGAATTGTCCATAACAAGCCTCCTAAAAATTGCATAGATTGAGATAGCAAAAAACAATTACGCTAGATAGTCTGATTTCTTAATTATCTATTCCTAAATTTCACCACTTTGACATTTATAAAAGGCAATAATTTTGAAGACAGTAAGATAAAATATCTTATCGCACAAGTGTTTAAGATATTGCAACAGATGATACTGCAGACTTTTGAGTCTTTGATGGGATAGAATCTGATGAGCTACTTGAGAAGAAACTGATTTGGTAATTATCTCTTTGTTAATCAAGCGCTAGCTAAATTATTCACATGCCATTTCCATAAGATATATAGGCACATTGAGAAGGGGAAGAGAAAATTGTGACTCTTTCCTGAATTATCAGAGATACCATAAGATACTCTATTCAAAGAATTATTTGCTCATGCATAAATGAAATGATATTACTTTATCCTCTTTTATCGAACTAAGGCGAATTTATAGTCAAAAAATCTATTTTAGGAGGAAATAAAAGAATATTAAATGCATCTATGCTATGAATCCTGCTTTAAACTTAACCGTTGACGTTCGGAAATCCAATCTTTAGACAGATCGGTAACCGCCTGTGTTACATCATGAGGAATTGCATTCTCAGAGTTACCTAAATATCCGATTACTAATTTTTCTAATTCCTTTATCTTTGTTTCTAATTTTACAACCTCGCTCAGATCTGAAAATATCATAATTGCGCCAATTTCTGTATAAGAGTCTAACAATAAAGATGTACTGACATCATAAGTAGCTTGGGTAACCGGATGTGTGACCTCTTTCATCTTATATGTTTTTTTCTCTTTTAAAGTTCTCAGGAGAAAATCGGCAAAGAGAGAGCCAATATACTTAACATCCTTTCCCAATACATCATGAGAAGAAATATTTAACATCTTTGAAGCACTTCTATTGAAGGTGTTAATCTTATATGCTGTATTTATAGCAATTATACCGTAAGGAATATTTTCCAATACATTCTCATTATGAATTTTCCTGAGATTTACCTCCTGATAAAGGAATGCATTCTCCACAGCCATGCCTATGTATCCTGCCAACATAGATAATAATTCAATATCCTCATCAAAAAACACCTTACCGGTAATCTTATTACCCAAGGCGATTACACAACTGAGATTTCCATTAGCAAAGATAGGTATACATAATTGCGCTTGCAAAAGATTTATTTCCTTCTGTACATTTATTACTTCACGCATAGTTAATTTATTCGTGGTAATTTCTCTATCTATAACATCCTTATTTAATATCTGATGGTTCTTGGATAGCCATAATATGATACCCTGGTTGTTGGTAAAGAAAATACTTCTGGCAGTTACTTCATCAAAACCCAGACAACGATAAGGCCTGCTAAGACCCTCATGTTTATTTACCAGCATAAACACTATTTTTCCCACTTTGAATATATCAGCAATTGCATCAACAATCGAATCAGCAAGCTTCCCAAGGTCATAAACCTGCGTTAATGCCTTCGAGAATTTCTGGAAGACTTCTTTGTATGCCAGGTGCAGATTACTAACGGTTGGCTGTTTATTAAATGTTAACTCAGAAGATCTAGTATCTTCGGGTTTTAAACTTTTTATTTGTGATTGGATGAAACCAAGCTCTCTTTTAAGTTCCTGTTTTTCCAGCGCTCTCTTTGCAACAAGCTGTATTGTTTCTTTTTTAAAAGGTTTTTCAAGAAATTCATAAGCTCCCAATTTTATAGCCTCTTCAGATAATGTTGGTTGCGATTCTGGAATTAACGTAACAATCATTGGGTCTTGATTTGCCTGGCGAAGCGTTTCCAACAATTTATTTGCCCCATCATCAGATAAAAGAATATCAAGGAAAGTTACATCTATGTCTCTATCGAGGAATATTTGTAATGCTTCGTCAGGTGTTCTGGCAGCATAAACTATATAGTCTCCATCTAAATTCTTTTTAAAAAAATTGCAAACTGAATTATCATTTGAGACTACGAGAAAAGAGTACATAGTCACCTCCTCATTAATCCACTAAAAGTATACAATAATGTCAAAATTATGTTCGAACTTGCCTTATTATGATAATAGAAAAGTTATATCTAAGATATAATTCGGTAATACTTTGGAAAAATTTTATCACAATATCTTAGTTTGAATACTGCAGTTAAGATCGCAATTTTTATACCCATGTTTAAATAATTTAGTGACAACATGGTTGATTTATTTCTGATCCCAAAAATTATTTAGGCAAGGTAATTCCAACATAATACTATAATAATTATGTTGTATTCATTTATTGAATATATATTGACAAAAGCAATCATTACTATTAAATTATAACGCCTCATACTATAGCTATTGAAATAGACATTTACAAGGCTATATTGTTCTTTGATAATATTCGCTTTAAGGTTGCTGCGTGCAGAGAATGATTATTCAATGCGTTAAATACTTAAGGTATTTTTTATGTTAGCCATTATTTAATAATCTGGCAATTCAATAAAACGTTAAGGTTTTTGAAAAAATATTATGTGGATGCCTTGCTTTCCCAACTCTCCTGCATCTCTTTATTAGTCATCTAAAAATTTATAAATTTTTCTGAAAATTTTATATCTTTATTAAAATAAAATCCAATAATAAGTGTTCAATTCTGGGTAATAGTGAACATTTTTGTCTAAAATAGACAGTGGATAATCAATACATAAACCAGAAGTTAGTTTCCAATTTTTATACTGTTAATAAGATTACAAAATTTATCTTAACTTGTAAGTTGATAGATAGTTAAGTTTTGAGATGTTTAGATAGTCTAATGCGAAATAATAAAAAGATGGACGGTCTTTACTTATGATAATACTTAAGTGTTTATTAATATAGCTTTTGTGTAAAATTTTCCATGAAATTCTCTTTCTAAATTACGCTATGAATAATTAGTCTCAAATACAAGTAAGATACAATTCATTACCAAACTCTCAAAGCAAGTTGGTACAAAAAATGCGTCATAATTCTGGATTAGAGGAATTATCATATGGAACAAAAAACTAAATCAGCAAATATACTGGTAATCGATGATGATCTTGGTGTAAGAGAATCATTAAAAATGACTCTAAAAGACAGGTATTCCGTTTTTACATTATCAAGTGTTAATGAAGCACTGAATAATCTAAAAAGTATTAAACCAGAAATGATATTCCTTGATATACGAATGCCAAAGTCAAATGGCTTAGATTTTCTTAAGCAAATGCAATCTATTAATTCTACAATCCCAATAGTTATGATTACAGCATACCCTTCCTCACAAACTGCGATCACTGCTTTACGAAATGGCGCATTTGATTATATTATAAAACCCTTCAATCTTTCCGAAATACATGCAGCGGTAGATAAGGCTCTTAACTACCGTAATGAATTATCAAAAAAGGATATGCTGGTATACAATCTGAAGATGGCTGTTCATAAGAATTTCTTTTCAACTGCACATGCTCTTTTACTTGCGATAGATGCTAAAGATTCTTATACAGCAACTCACTCGAAGAATGTATCCTGGCTATTTTCTTTAGTGGCCGACGAACTTGGCATGAGTAAATCAAAAATTGAAGTTTTGCGGTATGGCGCATTCCTTCACGATATAGGAAAGATTGGTGTAAGTGATACAGTACTTATGAAACCAAACTATCTTACTGCGGATGAATTTCTTTTAATGAAGCGACATCCTGAGATCGGTTATAATATTCTTGAGCCTATAAATTTTTTAAAAGAAAGCTTGCCAATTGTGCGTCATCATCACGAATGGTATAACGGTCAGGGTTATCCTGATGGCCTGAAGGAAACAGAAATTCCTTATGAGGCTGCCATTTTCTCTATAATAGATGTTTACGATGCCTTAACTTCTGACAGGCATTACCGTAAAAAATTTTCTCATGAAAAGGCGCTCGAAATTATCACGGAAGGGATAAATACTCAGTTTGTACCTAATCTGACCGAAGAGGTTCTTACTATCATTGATAAGTACTATGAGATTAGCAATGAGAATAAGCAGATTGATGAATTTTCAGAACCAGGCGATAATGTACAATAATCTATCGAATTATTATTTAAGCGTGACTTCTTAAAATAGGTTAAATAATTACCTAATAAATCTCATATCATAAAGATGCTTACCATAAAAAAACTAGTTGTAGTTTGCGTTTTCACTCTCATTTTCTCCTTTAAGACAACACACGTATTAGCGCAGATAGCCTCTGGTTTACATAATCCTGTCTTTGGTGCTTTAGCGCTATCACAAGGAAATGCTTTTGTGGCTCGTGCAGACGATGCGTCTGCAATTGAATTTAATCCTGCCGGTCTCACACAACTTGAAAGACCACAAGTGTCTCTGGGTTCTAGCTTTCTGATTTCTTCGGTTGAATATGAGGGTAACGGAGCTAGTGAAGACATGGAGACAAAGCTAAATGCTATACCCTATTTTTATTTTGCTAGTCCGATCTTAAAGAATAAATTAGCTGCAGGCATAGGGGTAACGGTTCCCTATGGATTGAGCGGTGAATGGGACGATGAAGGCTTTTCCCGGTTTGTAATTACTGAATTTGATTTGAAAATAATTAATGTAAATCCAACTCTTACTTTTAAACCATTCTCTTTCCTTTCATTAGGTGTGGGACTTGATTACTACTACGCTGAGTCTAGCCAAAACAAGAGATTCGCACCCTTAGCTCCTGGCGCTCCTGAAGGATTTGAGGACATTGATGCTCATGGTGATGCCTTTGGGTACAACGCTGGTATACTCTGTAATATTACTCCCCGCCATAGTATTGGTATTGCATTCCGGAGTAAGGCAGATTTCGATTTTGATGGCAATCTAAAACTTTCTCAGCTTGGGGTCGTACCCGATTTTGATGTAGATACCAAGACGACTGCAACTATACCAGAAATGCTCTCATTCGGCTATGCATATAGACATGGAAATCTTTGGAGTATAGAAGCTGATATCCAGTGGACTAATTGGTCACGATTCGATGTTCTTAAATCTGATTTTGAGCCAGCAAATACCTTCTTAGGGGCAAGCCATGAAGATGTCCGAAATTGGGACAATACCCTGGGTTTTGCCCTGGGTGGAGAATATTGTTTAAATGATGCTACAAAAGTAAGAGGAGGTTACGCCTTTCACGAATCACCTGTTCCCAGTGAAACCTTTGAGCCTTCTGTTCCTCAAAGCAGCCGGCATGCCTTATTTACTGGATTAGGATATGGCTGGGGAAGAAGTCTGAACAAATGGGTTAACTTCACTTATGGAATAGTATTTTATGAGAACAGAAAAATAGATAACTCAGTCGGAGAAGATGCCACTAAGCCACTCATGACAGGGCCGCCCATAGATGGACGTTATGACTTACTTACCCATATAATTGCTATAGATTTTAGTTATAAATTTTAAGAGCCCAGGTTACATAGCAAATATACTAATTCTACGCATGATACAATACCTGACCTGCAAATAGGGCAAAAGGACATTCCTATGAAGCGTATTCACTTGTTTGAGCTAGAAGACCAATGGTGGTTTCCAACTCAATTAGCACTTGAACAATACCCCATATCGGTCACACTCACTGATAAGTATCCAAACATTAGGGCATTTGAGAAAACTTCAAAACTGTCCAAAAATCACATACATTACATTGCAGAATCAATCGACGCAACTAATGTGCCAGCTTATTTGAAAGGGGTAAGAACCATGTTTACTGGTTTTCACCATTTTCAGCCTGACCTTGCAAAGGCAATATTGCAGAATGCAGTCGATCAACGAGTAGCAATTGGCATTTTTGAGTTCACAAAAAGGTGTTTGCGAAATTTACTCCTAACGCCTATTATTACACCACTGACTGTTCTTTTAACAACACCACTGATAAGACCAATCTCTTTTACAAGATTCTTTTGGACCTACGGTATTCCCGTTGTCCCTTTAGCCATTTCGTGGGATAGTATTGTTTCTAACTTAAGAACATATTGTCCTTTAGAATTAGAAAAACTTGTTGGTTCTATCAAAAACACTGATTATATATGGGAAATAGGATATGCCGTATCTCCCAAGACTAAAATGATCACAATTACCTATCTACTCGGATATCCTCAGTTTCCCTAATAATATTAATAAAAAAACCACAGAATGCACAGATGAACAATTTATATTCTTCCAACTGGTATTTTCTGTGAGTTCTGTGGTTTTATAGAACTTTCAATATTTTATGAAAAATACTAGATTTTTTCTTAAATAGCTACTTTTTGCCTTACCTTCTTCGGTAATTCAGCTTTAAGACCTATTTCTTCATCAGTGAGATAGCAAGCAGGGTCTTGTTCCCATATATCACCATAGTATGCCTCAGCTCTTGCTCTAAAATTCCCACTACAGATATTAAGCCATTTACACTTTGCACAGCGTCCTTTGATATAAGGATTTTTGTTCTTAAGTTTAGCCATTAACTCATTGGAAGTATCCTCCCATATATCGCTAAACTTCCTTTTTCTGATATTTCCGAAAGAATATTGTCTCCAGAATTGGTCAGCATATACCTCGCCATCCCAACTTATGCAGGCAAGCCCTTTACCAGAACTGTTCCCCTCATTCCACTGGAGGAGCTCTAGCACGTCTTTTGCCCTATGAGAATTCTCCCTCAATAATCGTAGATATATATATGGGCCATCGGCATGATTATCTACAGTAAGCACTTCAATTTTTTTGCCTTTATCATGCGCTTCTTTGGTTTTGTTGATAATAAGATCAACAACATCCCGTGTCTCTTTATGAGAAAGGTCTTCCTCAATTAAATTAGACCCTCTGCCTGAATAGACAAGGTGATAGAAACACACTCTTGGGATATTTTCTTCTTCAATAAGCTGAAAAATACCGGGGATATCATGGGCATTCCTTTTATTAATGGTAAAACGCAAACCGACTTTAATGCCTACTGACATACAATTCCGAATACCTTCCAATGCGGCGTCAAATGCACCCGGAATACCACGAAAACGGTCGTTGGTAACTTTAAGACCATCCAGACTAATTCCAACATAAGAGAGTCCAAATTTTTTTAATTCATTTGCCTTCTCTCTGGTAATTAATGTACCATTCGTACTAATAACCGCGCGCAAGCCTCTCTCTTTTGCATAACCGATTAATTCAAGAAGATCAGGTCTCATAAGAGGCTCTCCTCCGGAGAATAAGATTACGGGAGCTCCATAATTTGCAATATCATCCAGCATGGCCTTTGCCTCTTGTGTTGATAATTCATTAGGATATTCAATATCCTTTGATTGAGAATAGCAATGAATGCATTTCAGGTTACAACGCTGTCCAACGTTCCACACCACAACGGGTTTTTTATCCTGAGAGAATTGTAATAAATGCGATGGTAGTTTCTTAGATTCTCTACCATATCGTAGCGCATCAGAGGGTTCCACGGTGCCGCAATACAGCTTTGATATGCCAATCATGTTACGTCTCCTGCAAATGTATACGTATTGAAGAAACATATGGCTATAGACCATATGTCATGTTAATAGTGAGTATAAAGATAATAATGATTAATAAGCTTTATCTATTGAAAACAATTATACCCTAAAATAATTATTAAGTAAAAGATTTTATTATTAACTATTGGCCTAATGCATAGAATTTCCAATCTACACAACCAATGTATAAGGTATTTTTTGAGTCAATTGCAGGAGAAGAGAGTAGTGGTTCTCCAATAGTCATGCTCCACTTGAGAGAGCCGTCATTATTGATAGCATATACTTTGCCGTCCCATGAGCCTACATAAATAACACCATTTGCATCGATGCCAGGAGAAGCGGTAATCGAATTTCCCGCCTTGAATTTCCATTTCAGCGTGCCATCTTTTTTTATTGCATATACATTACCATCCTGTGACCCTATATACGTTGTTTCATCTGTATCAATTGCTGGAGAAGAATGTGTTCGGCTTCCCAGGTCAAAGCCCCATTTCAATGATCCGTCCAAATTGATGGCATATAACTTTCCATGGATATCTGCGATATAAATAGTATCATTCCCAATGGCAGGTGTAGCATCTATCTTACCTTCCGTTTCCATCTTCCATTTCAAACTTCCATCTGGATTTAAAGCATAAAGGTGTTTATCCCAGGAACCAACATAGATCGTATTCTCTTGTCCTACAGCAGGGGAAGAAGTCATTATCGGCGCTTCGGTCTTAAAACTCCATAAAAGTTTCCCATTACTGGCAATAGCATAAAGCTTCCCTTCATAAGAACCGAAATACACCGTTCCCTTTTCATCAACAACAGGAGATGAATGAATCGCTCCTTTTGTCTGAAATTTCCATTTTAACCTTCCATCAGGATGAACCGCACAAAATCTTCCATCGGCTGAACCAAAGTAAATAGTACCATCTGTGCCAATTGCTGGGGTAACAAATATTTCGTCTGCAGCTTTAAAGGCCCACATAACCTTCCCTTTTGGAGTTATGGCTAGTAAGCTGCCATCGGTACTTCCTATATAAATAACCCCTTCTGTATTCACAACAGGGGACGACCAGATCTCCCCTGCAGTAGAAATACTCCATTTCAGGCTATTGTCAGAGGGACCAGCAAAAGGCACCCGGCCTGTTCTTTGTAAATTGTATTTAAACATAGGGAAATTATTCGGAATGTCTTGAGCATACAGAGGAGAGATTGGTGATATACTAGACATAATGAGTATAATTATGGCTAAATACAAAAAGGGAGGTATTGCACAAAAGAGAATATTTTTAGTCTTCACTATTGCACTCCTTATTAAACATTAAAGTTCCGGTATAATCAGTTCTTGCCCAACCTTCAAAGATTTTTTATTTTTCAGAATTTTTTTATTTGCATCTAATATTTTGTTCCATTTTGCACCATTATCGTAGTATTTTACGGCTAGTTTATATAACGAGTCTCCTTGCTGAACTCTATGTGTTTTCACCGCTGATTTTGTATCTTCCACTTCGATTATTTGGGAAAGCGATGGAGTGATTATTTCTCCTTTCGATTTTTGGGATACTATTTTCTCTTCAGGTATAATAAGTTCAGTACCAATCTTAAGGTTATTACGGTCGTGAATTTTGCTTCGGTTTGCATCGAAAATAATAATCCATTTAGAGGCATCACCATAATATTTTCTTGCTATTTTAGAAAGATCGTCCTTTTGTTGAACCTTATATACCTGAGATTTTTTGGTAATTTTTTCTTTACCTTCTAAAGAAACATCCATCCAATCTTCTTTGGTTGCCGTTGCATACGATGCCTGGTCATTCGTAGTTGTATTGTTATCTTCTTCCTTTGCCTTATTCCATTCACCTACAATTATATTGTCTTGATCTTTCATTTGATACTCCTCCACTTTTACCGTATTCACAGTGGCAGGCTTTTTTTGTTCTGAGTTCTGAACAGTAGTTACCTCATGAAAAGTTTCCTGAGATTCATCAAGAGAATCCTGCGGCAAGTCGTGTATATCAAGTATACCCACTTGAGTATCTTCTTCTATTTCGGGGATAGGGATATTCGGTTCTTTAACCGTGGTTCTCGTGCTCAGGAACACACCAATAATTGCCAAAATAATTACCCCTAAAATTACACCGACTTGTACATCTCTTTTCATTGTCTTAATTCCTTTCAAAGGTTATAGGAATGACAAAACAAATTAACTCGTCTTTTTATCAATTACATAAGACCAAAGAAACTTAGAACTCTTCAGAAGTATTATAGATGCATGGAATATCTTCCCTGCTCTTGTTTTTCGTCAGATGGAAAAATAAAGAATCGTGAGATCATATGATAATTTTAATTCAATATGATCTCACATTAATTTACTACTTTCTGTTAAATATCCAAATTGTATCCGGTAATGATCATAGTGTTATTTAGTCTTTCATCGCCTTAAAGCAGCTTCTTTCCCTTTCATTGGGTAATTGTGCTTTGGCAACATCGGGCTTTCCAGAGAGAGACCCCTCCATCTAAGCAACATGGGGCATGCAATAAAAATGGTAGAATAGGTACCTATTATAATTCCGACCAGCATAACAAACGCGAATCCATGAATCTCTGGTCCACCCAGGAAGAACAGGGCAAACAATACGCCAATAGTAGTAATACCTGTTAAAAGAGTTCGGCTTAAAGTTTGATTAATACTATCATTAACCAGTTGAGGTGTGAGTATTTTACCCCGTCCACCCATATTTTCCCTAATTCTATCAAATATAACAATCGTATCATTCAGAGAATAGCCGATTACTGTAAGAAATGCCGCTACTATGGCTCCGTCTATCTTCATATTTCCAAATAAATAATCAGCTATAGCTACAGCGCCAAGGGTAATCAAAATATCGTGGATAACAGCAACAATTGCGGATGAGCCAAATCGAAAATCTCCAAACCGGAACCACACATAAAATATCGTTGCAATACAAGAGAATATCACAGCCAGAATAGCCCGGCCCTTCATTTCGCCAGCAACAGTGGAACCGATACTAACAATTCTCTTCAGTGGCTGAGGTATTTCGAATGCATTTATTAAGGTCTTTTTTACTGCTTCTGCATCTTGAGCATTGAAAACAACAGAAACAGCCTGGTATTCTTGCCCTTCCTCCAAACCTTCATCGAGGATATTGGGGTAGCCAGCCGAGGCTAGCACCTCTTCAATAACTTCCTTTTTTAAAGGTTTTGATAAAGTCATACGGGCCCGTACTTGATTTGATTCGTTTTTTTGGATTGCTTCTGCAGATGGGACTGGTGGAACACTATCGTCAATCGATTGTGTATCACTAAGTTCTGTGCCTTGAGAAACGTTCCCGATGAATTCAAAAGAAACATTTATTTTTTCTTTATACAAATTATCTTGAAAGGTATTAATTATATCCTCTCGAATTTTCTCTTGTACCTTTGCGGCGCTTAAGGGTTGTACATGAACAGTAAATAATTGTGAGGGAGCATCCAGTGCGTAAATACTTTTTACATCATTTTTTAGAGGTTTAATTCCTTCAATCGTAGCTACAAAATCTTTTTTCGTAATACCCTCTTTTAATTCCACCCGAATAGCATCATCTCTGATAGAAATGCTCGGTATAGAGATCTGCTCCTTCACTGTTTGTTTTATATCTTGCAAAATTGTTTTTGAACCTTCGATCATTAATTTATAAGAACGCATCTTTTCAGAATCTTGTAACTGTTTTTTTACGGTAACACCCTGAAATCCCATCCTGTTTAATTCAAAACTGAGAAGGGCTGGTTCTATTGCTTCACTAACTTCCACATTCAGGAAAGGCTTCGGTGATATTATATCTGTATCCTGAGTCGGTACCATTTCAGTGATTTCAGACAACGTTATATGAACATCATGAAAATGTAAGTTATTTTTTAATCCATCCACAACTGCATTAACAAGCGGTAAACGCTTTTTGGCATCTTCCATTCCTTTTACGTTTATTGCATATTTTTTTGCAGGCTGGTCAACAGGCATTAGCGATAGTAAATCTTCCTGGCCATACCCGACTGTTTTGAGAATATCCCGAATCGAATTCTCCTCTATCGGCTTTTGCAACTTAAGATTAAATACTGTTGGCTCAAGAAAATCAATTCCTGCAAATAAACCTACTTTATCTAAAGCGCCCTTTATATCTTCCGTTAATTTTTCTTTTATCTTTTCATCATTCAATTCTTTTATTCGGATTCCGAATTCATTGGATGATGATACAAACTGCGTTAAATTCTCACCAGCCCAAATACTCTGGACCTCAGCCTCTTTATAACTTGTCTCGGCCAGCTCATTCCTTACGACTCCAGGTTGTATTGGATTATTGAGATGCAAATGAACCAGGGTACCACCGGTAAAATCAATATCATATTTCTTGTTTCCACGAAGAATAAATATGGTCATCCCGCCAATAAGGCATATGCCGGAAATAATCGCCAGAGTATATCGGTAATTAACAAATTTAACGTGAGGAATACCAATTAATTTGAACATGGAAAAATTCTTTATCCAGCCTAAATCCATGAAAAAATCATACATAACCCGTGTTACAAAAATAGCTGTAAACAAGTTGATAATCATTCCAAGGATTAATGTCCATGCAAAGCCTTTTACAGGGCCCGTACCGACTGCAGCGAGTATCACTCCTGTAATTAACGTAGTAACATTAGAGTCAAAAATAGCTGAAAACGCCTTCTCATATCCAGCCTTTACGGCTGCGCGATGGGGCTTTCCTTTTGCTCTTTCCTCACGAATTCTCTCGAAAATAAGCACATTGGAATCAATTCCCATACCTAGCATGAGCACTAAACCTGCTATACCAGGAAGTGTCATGGTGGCATTGAGTAACACCATCGTTGCAACTACCAAAAAGATATTCAAAACATTTGCAAAGTTAGCAACCCATCCGATTCCTAAATAATAAATTCCAATAAAGAGGAGGGCAAAGGCGCCGCCGATAGCACCGGCTAATAATCCTTTATTGATCGAATCCCTTCCCAGGCTGGGTCCTACCATGGTTTCCATCTCTAGCTCAAGATCTGCAGGAAGACTTCCCGCACGCATTACAGCAATAAGATCATTAACTTCATCTTGGGTGAAACTTCCCTCAATAATCCCTTGCCCCGGAATACGATCGCGTATTACTGGCGCTGAATAGAGAGTGCCATCCAGGATAATTGCTAAAGGTTTACCAATGTTACGCTCGGTAAGTTGGCCAAATTTAGATTTGCCAATCGCATCAAATTCAAAACCAACCACAGGCTCAATACCCTTACGGTCAGCATATATTCTGGATAGATGTTCTCCTGAAATTGCTATTTTATTCTGAACAAGAAACCACTTGCCTGCCTCACCCTCTTCTCCCTTTTTCTTTCGCAGCCAATGTTTATAATAACCGGGAACTTGTTTTCCTTCCATTGCATCTTTATACTCAGGACTATCAGGACTAGCCCCCAACCTGAACTCAAGTTTCCCAAGACGGGTAATTCGATTCTTTAAACCTTCGACCTCTGCCCTGGTTGCACCGGGAACCTGAATAAGTATGCGATGGCTTCCCTGCTCTTGAATTCTGTATTCTATAACCCCTTGCGGGTCAATTCTCTTTTTTAATACCTCAATAATTTCATTAGTAATCCCCGGACGATCTTCTTTCTCTTCCACCCTGACTTTATAAAGCAACTCGGAACCGCCTTTGAGGTCTAACCCAAGCTTAACTTTACCCTTTGATACATACTCAACGGTCTTCGTGCTTACCTTTTTACCATCTTTATTAACTTCTTCATGTACAATCGTCTCCCGGATAGTTGGGTTTGTCACGAAAACGCGTGTCCATGATTTTTCTAAGATAGTGCGATCTACAACCTTGCCATCAATCTCTTTGACTTGTTCCCTCTTTAAGACCTTTTCCGATGGTGGATACAAAATCATGGCGCCGATAGCAATAACTATGATAATAAGAGGTATCCTCCACCTTAAATTTTTCGTCATTTGTTTCTCCTCAACAGGCTCCCTTTCCGTTGTTTATTGAAAATAAAAATTTGATTTATCATACATTACAGAATTACCCTGGCTACTTACTTTCTTTTGTGATTTCTTTAGGTTCTTCTACATCACCTGCATCATCGTGAGAAACTTCCAATACGGTAGCGATGGAACCTCTATCAACCTTGATCTTTATATCTTTTGTATCATCTATACGGAGTATGACTTCGGTTTCTCTAACAGATGTAATGGTTCCATGAATTCCGCCAGCTGTTATCACCCGATCATTCTTTTTAATCCTTGATAGTAACTCCTTGCGCTCTCTTTCCTTTTTTTTCTGCGGTCTTAAGATTAAGAAATACATTACAACAAACATCAATATAAAAGGAAGCAACATAGATAACATGCCACCTGGTGATGATTGCTTTCCGGCCGCCTGTAACAAAAAAAACATACTATTCCTCCTAACTGTTAAAAATTTTCAATGAGAACTTATTGAGATTGTCTTCCTAAAAAATTGGCCTTAAAATCTTTAAATTCACCTTTCCGAATGGATTCTCTTGCTTGTTGCATCAAATTCTGAAAATAGTATATATTGTGAAGCGACATCAAAGTCAATCCCAAGATTTCGTTTGCCAGAAAAAGATGCCGTAAATATGATTTCGTAAAGTTTTGGCATGTATAACAGTTGCACATTTCATCTAAAGGCTTAAGGTCTTCTTTGTATTGGTTGTTCAGTATTTTTACCTTGCCTGTACTGGTAAATGCACATCCATTTCTTCCATTACGTGTAGGAACAACACAGTCAAACATATCGATTCCCTGTTCTATGGCGTCTAAAATATCACCAGGAAATCCAACACCCATTAAATACCGGGGCTTGTCCTGTGGTAAATAATTTCCTGTGTACTCAAGTACTTCATTCATTAAAAAAGCGCCTTCCCCTACGCTTAAACCTCCAATTGCGTATCCATCAAACCCCATTTCTACAAGGTTCCTTGCACACTCGATACGAAGTTCTCTAAATACGCTTCCCTGAACAATACCAAACAGTATTTGTTGCTTATTCTTGTGGGTATTCAGACAACGCTCAGCCCAACTAAGAGTTCTTTTCACAGCTACACTAGCTCTATCTTGCTCGCAGGGATATGGTACGCATTCATCGAATGCCATAATAATATCCGCTCCTATATCATTTTGTATTTGCGTCATCCTTTCGGGTGTAAGGAATAGCTTTGTTCCATCAATAGGAGACTGAAATTCTACCCCATTATCTGAAACTTTTGTTAGCTTAGCTAAAGAGAAAACCTGGTATCCACCACTATCAGTAATAATTGCGCCATCCCAACCTATAAATTTATGAAGGCCACCCACACGCTTAATAACCTGCTCACCTGGCCTGAGGCATAAATGATACGCATTACATAAAATAATTTTTGTGTTAACCTCTTTTAGGTGTAATGGTGTTAAAGTTTTGACAGTTCCCTGTGTCCCAACAGGCATAAAAACCGGTGTTGGAATCCTGTGATTAGCGATTCGAATTTCACCACACCTAGCTTTTGTTTGCTTATCATGTGCCAGGACTTTAAAATCCAAGAAAACCTCCATAGAGAGGCATCAGTATACCCGAACCAGTTCTATCTTTGGATAGTAATGTTTTAAAATAGATTCATACCCAAAGCCATTTTTAGCCATGTTCTGTGCGCCGTATTGACAAAGTCCTACACCGTGACCCAAACCTTTCCCCGAAAAGGTTATACTTTTCCCATTACTTCTGGAATCAAAAGCAGTGCTGTATAAGTAATTTGGGCCGATCAGAAGCCGAAAACCATTTGCGCTCATTTCTCTGGTTCCATCCGCAGAAATAATTTCAATCCTTGAACAGTGCTCACCCAATCCCTGATCTAGAGCATTTATTGTGTGAATATTCGAAACATAAATATTTGCTTCTCTTAATTTTTTTTCGATATCTGATTTGCTAATGTCCTTGCTCCATAGGGAATATTTTGAGTTATTACAATAATTGCATACGACGCCTCTTAAAGGTGGTATGCTATCGTCTCCAAATACATGATTGCAATTTTCCGTATGACCTCCACAAGTGCTATGGAAATAAGCAGGGAAAATATTCCAATTGTATACCATAATAATACCTTTGGTTTCTTGCACTATTTTATTGATTCTCACAGTCTCATTTAACATGCCACGATACGCAAGTTCCAACATATCCAGATGGTAAACTTTATCCTGTTTTACCCTTCTCTTATACATCGCATAGGTTCTTGCTATTATTGCCTGAGCACGCAACGCCTCTTCATTCCAGGCTTTCGGCATTTCACTACCAACAACACCTGCAATAAAACTCTCGAGATCCACCTCTTCGATGACTGAAAATCTATTATTAGGTTGCTGTAAAATCCTAATTTCGCCACGATACCGTATATTATTAAATTCGATCCTTCCTTCTCGCAGAGTTGTAATTCGTATTTCACTGGTATTGTAATGTCTGCTTCCTACAGAAATACTACCTTCGTTTATTGATATTGTAGATTTTTGTAATCCCTGACCCTGATCTATACTATTAGCTAAACTATCAGTAATTTGATAACAATCATCGATTGCTAATCGGGCTTCTCGGGCATCCTTTACAAGAAGCACACGTATGACAGGTTTCTTTTCTAAAAGATTTTTATAATCATAAATCCCATCTTGAACTTCGGGAGCGCTTCTTTGACACGAAAGAGGCATCCCTCCAGCTATAGATGATAACAAGGTAGCAATCATTAATAATAGTGGCCTAACCATACTCTTTATATCCAGAGTCATCGAAGATAATTTATTTAATCGTTTTGTTCTCTCTATTTTTTCATAGAAATGATAAATCCATTTTCCATGTACCAGATGCGTCTTATTCTATAACAAGAAAATCCTTATGCATGTGTTTATCCACCAAAACAGTTACATTTTTGCGATATATCATCTTCCGTATTAAAAACTTCTACGGTGTTTTTCTCCTCTTTACTATATGAAAGGTTACCTTTATATAACTCTCGGGTAGTATCTTTATATCTCTCATATTCGCTGAAAATACAGCCGCAATAACCCTGCCTATAGATCATTTTCTTTTTGGCAAGATCATGACTGCATTCAGATAAATAGCGATAATCACGATAAATAAATTTACTATTATGCTCTCTTGCTAGATTTTCTGAAAGTGTTTTTAATTGCTCATGATTCTGATAAACACTAAATAACATGGTAGATGTAAAAGCATCAAATCCATTTTTTTTTGAAAAAGCGGCCACAAATCTCAATCGCATGGCATAACAATCGGCACAGCGATCGTTTCCCTCGTAATTCACATTCTTCAAATATTCCTTTATGCCATAATCTTCACAATAGATTACCGGAATAGGATCGGTTTCCTGAAATACACGCAACGCTTTTAACCGCTTTCTAAATTCAAGAAACGGATGTATATTCGGGTTATAAAAAAGCCCTGTTACTTTGAAACCTTCCCTCCTCAATTCGCCTAGTGGTGCACAGAGGCAGCAGGCACAACAAATATGCAATAATAAATTCATACGAACGACTCCTCTAAAATAATCTTTTCTGGAGCCCTGCTTCCGGATGGTATTGATATCCTAAATGCTCATACGCCAGTTTTGTTGCAATTCTTCCCCGAGGTGTTTTATCCAGATATCCACTTTGTATCAGAAATGACTCATATACTTCCTCTATGGTATCCTCTTCTTCGCTTACTGAAACTGCAATGGTTTTTAAGCCAACAGGGCCACCATCATACCGAATAACAGTTTCCAGGATTCTGCGATCCATATCTCCCAGTCCGTTCTCATCAACACCCAACATCTCTAATCCTCTTCTGGCAACTTCTTCATTGATGATATCATTTCCACGGACCTGAGCAACATCGCGAAGACGTCTCAAGAATCTATTGGTTATTCTTGGTGTGCCTCGCGACCGTTTTGCAACAATTTCGGCTCCTTTCTCATCTATTTGAATAGAGAGCATGCGGGCAGAATTCTGCACAATTTTGTAAAGATCAGTCCAGGGATAAAACTCTAGTTTCTCTAACACCCCAAAACGTGAACGGAGAGGTGCTGTAAGTAATCCCTCCCTGGTAGTAGATCCAATGAGCGTAAATTTTGGTAATTTGATTTTTACTGATCTTGCCTTAGGCCCCTGGTCAATAATAATATCAATAGTAAAGTCTTCCATTGCTGAATAAAGATACTCTTCAACCGTTGCATGAAGTCTATGAATTTCATCAATAAAAAGAATATCTCCTTGTTGCAAATTCGTTAGGATACCCGCAAGGTCTACAGGCTTATCTAAAATAGGACCTGAGGTCGTTTTAATTGATGCATGAGCTTCATTTGCTATAATTTGCGATAACGTTGTTTTCCCTAAACCAGGGGGGCCAGAGAATAAGATGTGATCTAAAAACTCTCCTCTTTTCTTTGCAGCTTCGATATAAATACGGAGGTTTTCTTTTATGCGATCCTGCCCAATAAAATCATTAAATCGTTTAGGCCTGAGTGTAAGGTCTAAATTCTTATCCTCAACTATGGCCGTAGAGGATAAAACATCTTCGTTTACCATACTTAAATCCTACCATATATAATTCAGAACCATACGAAAAATTAAACCTTATATTTCAGTGCTTCTCTGACAAGCGTCTCGATAGTATCGATCTCCTGTAATTTTTTAGCTGCCTCGCTTACTGCTTTCTCAGCGACCATTCGCCCATAACCTAAAGATATTAAAGCCATAACAGCATCAGATATAAGCGCCCTTTGCTGAACACTCATACTCATACCAATAGGCATAGACTTCTCCAGTTCTTTAACATTTTCCTTTAATTCTAGGATAATTCGTTCAGCCGTTTTTTTCCCTATCCCTTTAATTTTTTCTAAAGCCTTTACATCTTCATGCATCACGGCATATCTAATATCATCAACGGTACTACCAGAGAGTATTGTAATGGCTGTATTAGGCCCTATGCCCTTCACGGACAGCAACAATTGAAATAAATCCCTTTCTTCTCCTGTTGCAAATCCAAACATCTTTATTTGGTCTTCCCTTATGAATAGCTGGGTAAGAATGGTAACTTCGCCATGGTTAGGGATTTTCTCGAAGGTAGATAGGGGAATGTGTAATCGATAACCGATGCCCAATACTTCCAAAATTAAGCGAGTAGGAGACTTACTAATCACCCGTCCTCGGATGTAATCCAGCATGTATGCATCGTCCCTGCTATATTATACTTATGTCATCCAAAAATTGTTTCTAAATATACTACTTTGTAGAACTATTTTCTAACTCTGTCTCTGTACTCATATTATTATGTACTTTTAAACTTAAGCCGAATTTGGAAAGGCTTTCCTTTATCTCATCTACATAATTTTGTTTGATATCTTTTTGGATTAGCTCAGCCTCACTCTTTTCTATAATATCCCTAACGGTTTCTATGCCGGCCTTCCAGAGTGCATTTCTACAACGGGTAGAAAGTCCAAGCTCTGAAATAGTCTCGACGGTATCCATTATTTTCTCTTTACCTTTATTATTGCCAAATAATTCAGCTTCATCATCACTTTCGAACGCTTGTCCTAACCGTAATCCTTTTTGGGATAAAATAGCTTTAATTTCATTCAGTGATGTTTCTCCAAAATTTTTAAAAGAGAGGAGATCGGCCTCGGTAATTCGTGTAAGGTCTTTTAACGTACGAATATTCATTTTTTCAAGGCAGTTCTTACTTCTTACTGAAAGTTCAAAGTCAGAAATAGGAATATTTAATACTTCAGTTTCCCGGCCTTGTTTTTTCGAAACCTCTTCATCGTAATACATAGCTGTTGAAGCTTTTGCATCTTTTACAAACAGAGATGCCCTCGCATTAGTCGGCTCAACATCTAAAACTGCTTCAAAGCAATATACTGCGTCATCATATTCACCTTTATCCTCATACAATATTCCTAAATTCATAAATGCATTTTTATACGTAGGATTTAGTTTTGTACACCTTTCGTAGTACTCAATAGCCTTTTCATCTTCTCCATCTATATCATAATTAAATGCTATACGGAAAAGAGCCTTTGCATGATTTGGATCAATTTGGATCGCCTGTTCATACTTCCCAAGCGCTTCTTGATATTCTCCCAAGTCATCCAAACAATGTCCCCATTGATAAAGCAACTCAGCGTTATTTTCGTGTGATGGTAAAAAACGCTTAATTATTTCCACTGCACCTTCGACGTCTCCGGACATTCTTTTTGTCTCAGCAATATCCATAGCAATATCAAATTCTTCAATATCTGTTCTTTTAGAACGTCCGAAACACTCTAAAGCCTGACTATAGTCGCCAAACTCCTGATAACATTTCCCTAAATAATACGATCCTATCTTTCTTGATTTTACCTCTTTTAGAGTATTTGATGCCTCCTCTATCTTTCCGGTAATCCACTTGCATATTCCGAATAACAGCGTTAAATCTTTTGATTTTGCACTATCGCGCTCTTTATTAATACCAAGCTTTAATTCCTCAATTTTTTTATCTAATCTCTCTCTATTTTCTTTGGAACTATACACCTGTTCTCTTATATATGCAATTGTTTCCCTTGATATTGATTCTGTATCTAGCAATTTATCAAGGTCGATATCAATGATAGCTGTAATCATTCTTATTTAACCTCCGTTACTACCTAAAATATATCTGTTATTAAAATGAACACCTTTGATAGCTTTAAAAGTCGTAGTTTAACAAACATACGTCAAAAATTCAACTAAAATTTATGACATATCCATAGTATGATAATTTATTATTTCTCTTTATTTATCGGAATATATATTTAATGATTGATAGAAGAAACAGAAGAGATAAACTCCGCAAACTCTGCAGTATTTCGCTGGATAATTATGGGAAGAAATGATTTTAGAATACCAAATAGACATAACGAAAAGGGGCATTGAATTTGATATGATCACAGAAAGGATGTTCGATGTTAATCCGATACTATGGAGTGGCCATAGGGGGCATTGAAGTTATGGATTCTCGGAACCAGGATTATTCGAGCATCTTCCCCTCTTTTATATAGTCAATCCTTTAACTCCTTACTAATGAAATCTAATAAGTCTTTTTATTTAATGTTGACAAAAGTTTCGAATATTTCTTACGCACTTTCTTCTCATGTTTTATAGCATCTTTGACAATTCTTTTCAAGAATACCTGAACAAAAGGGTCTGTTTCCTGACTTGCAAGTTTCGAGTATTTTTCTTGTAACTCTCTTTCATCCTTTGCTACCATATCCATTGCTTCGGATAAGTTCATTATGATGCCTTTCTTTTTTGAATTTCCTCAGGATAGAATATCACGTTAATTGCTAAAGCTAATACCTTTTAGGGGATAAATTTACCAAATTAGATAGTAAATATCAATATGCTTTATTTTTTATCATCAAAGTTTATTTATTTGGTTAGGTAAATTGTAAATTATTATGTCCTTCAGGAATAGCAACACATATATACATTTGATTAATATTATTGGAAGGCTTGACAAACTAAAGATATGAATCTTATAATATTTAACAGTTAAGATTTAAAATCATAAGGTTTGCATTCCCTTTACTAGATACTTTATAAATATATTTTTTAGAATACATCTTGCCCAAAATTCCAATAAAAGATTTTCATTTGGAGTATACGTTATCGTGTGGACAGTTATTTCGGGTGTCTAAAGTAGAAGATTGGTATTATATTACCGTAAGAGACCGTATTTTTAAGGTTCGTCAATCTCCTGCATATCTGGAATTTGATGGGGTTAGCAAAGAATTTTTAATGTATTATTTTGCCCTTGATGAGCCATATTCTACTATCCTTACACAGATAAACAAGGATCCACACATAAATAGTGCTATCAAGAGATATTACGGTTTGAGGATTATACGACAAGATCCTTGGGAATGCCTGATATCTTTCCTGTGCTCTTCGGCAGCAAATATCCCTAAAATAACATTAAACCTTGAGATGTTATCACGAGCCTTTGGGAAAAAAATCGAGTTAAATGAATTTGAACAATATTCATTCCCAAATCCGGGAGAATTAAATAATTATGAGCAAATTTTATTAGCAAAGACAGGATTTCGGGCAAAATATATCAAAATCGCTAATAGTCTTGTTAGTGAGGATTTTTTAAAATCATTAAGAAAGCTTTCCTATGGCGAGGCAAAACAAACACTGAGAAATATCCCGGGCATCGGAGATAAGATTGCCGATTGTATTCTTTTGTTTTCGCTTGGTTTTACTGAAGCTTTTCCTATTGATACGTGGATGAAGAAAATTCTCCAGAAACTTTATTTCAAAAATAAAGTAATATCAAACAAAGAACTATCAGCCTTTGGGGCAAAATATTTTGGGAAATACGCTGGATATGCCCAGCAATTTCTCTATATATTTGCAAGAAATTCTATGGCAGCTTAACCACGTGTTCTCTAGAATAATTCTATTATTAATAAATAATAGAAAGAAGTGGAGAAAAGAATAATTATAGGATATGCCTGGACATGATGTATGTGTTTATGTCAGAAAGATTTCTTTTTACTCATGCCGATGGGTTGTTTGTTAGTGTCTTAACAAAATCATACCCGAAGATGGAACACCTTTTTAAATCGTCTTCTGTAGGAGTAAGAACAACTTTTATGGGAGGCTGAACAACTTTTAATTTAAGCCCGTTTAATCGGTCTTCCATTTGTTTTGTTGCCTCACCGCTCCAGCCATACGTACCGAATGTCGCGCACTTCTTGCCTTTTGCATTAACACTAAACATAATATCGATAATGTCCCACATCGGCCGTATTGCATCGCCATTCAGAGTTGAAGACCCGAACAATATACCATCCGCCGATTCAATCTCACACCGTATAAATTCCGGAGATATTTGAGCAGCATCAAAAAGTTTTACCTCTGTGTTTATTGTAGATGCTCCCTTCGCTACTGCTTCCGCCATTTTTTTCGTATTTCCATACATAGACGCATAAAAAATTACTATCTGTTTTTTATTAGGATCTTTTCTCGATGTACTCCAATCTTCATACGCTTTAATATACTTCCCTGGATTAGTTCGGAGAATAGGACCGTGACTTGGTGCAATCAACTGGATGTCTAAATTTCTAATCTTTTCTATCGCCTCAAGGATCTTCTTTCTATAAGGACCCATTATGTGCTCGTAATAGTGCTGAAAATCTTCCTTGAAATCATCTACCCTGTCATCAAAGAGCCGTTCATCGCAAAAATGTGTTGCGAATCCGTCACAAGGAAAGAGCACTCGATCTTCTTCTAAATAGGAAAACATCGTATCAGGCCAATGCCAAAAAGGAGCATGGATAAACTTTAATTGTTTATTGCCCAAACTAACAATCTCACCATCTTCAACTATTTTTCCGTTAAAATCCTTATGAAGAATATTTTTTAGAAAAAACGCCGCTGTTTTTGTAGATAAAATTTGAGCATTCGGAGCTTCTCTCAGTAAATCACCCAGCGCCCCTGAATGGTCCATTTCTGTATGATTGACAACAACGTAATAAATATCTTTTAGATCAATTAATGATTTGAGTTTGGCGATATGTTCTTCGGTAAACTTGGCATGAACGGAATCAATAAGCGCAGGTTTATCTGCTTTGATTAAATAAGAATTGTATGTAGTGCCATATCGGGTTTGAAATACTACATCGAATACCCTCAGAGTAGCATTTAATGCGCCTACCCAATGTATATTTTTTTTAATCTCCAAGGTTTGCATGATTACTTATTACCAGTAAGGGTATAAAATATTAATGTTTTAGAGGATAAATCCTTGCAAAGATCCAACCAAAACTAGAGCGCATTTTTAGAATGAGCTATATTCTTTTTTACAAAATTCATTAATCCGCCAGCCTGAATAATCTCCTGCATCTCTCGCGGAAACGGTTCAAATTTGAATTTCTTTTTTGAAGTATGGTTGAGAATCTCAGCAGTTGCCAGATCAATTTCTATTTCATCTCCCTCCTGAATTTGTTCTACCGCTTCAGGACATTCAAAAATAGGCAAACCAATATTGATAGCATTTCTAAAGAATATGCGGGCAAAGGATTTTGCGATAACACATGAAATCCCTGCAGCTTTGATGGCAATTGGCGCATGCTCACGGGAGGAACCGCATCCAAAGTTATCTCCTGCCACAATAACATCACCACCTTTAGCTTTCTTTATAAAATTTGGATCAATATCCTCCATGCAGTGAGATGCTAGTTCTTTTGTATTAATAGTATTCAAATATCGCGCCGGGATGATTTCATCAGTATTGATATTATCCCCAAATTTCCAACATGTGCCTTTCATATGGTTAATCTCTTTAGTATATAATAATTCTTTTGTAATAATATTCGGAATATCTAGAATCTAATCCTAGTTATAATCACCGTGTCTGACTTTAAAAAACCCAAATTAACTCAAGAAAACTATCACGATACATCCTATAAGCTGGTTTCTTATACTGAGGGATCTACTCTGAAAAAACTTCTTTTTTAGAAATCTTTTTTCTTTCTTTATCTTGTGAATGAAAAGCAACGAAAGGCTTTTTTTGTCTATCGTTTACTTTATCATATTTTTTCGAATTTAATTTGCTTTCCATCCTTTGGTGTGCCTGGTGTATAAATGCTTCCAACCTCGTTTCTTCGTTAGTTTGCTCCTGACCATCGAAGGATAATTTGAGACATGGAAGACCATTAAAATCTCTTTGAAACTTTTCAAGCACTCCATTTACAACCGTTCCCGGCATACAGTGGAAAGGAATTACATTTACAATTCCATCAAACCCTTCCTCAAAATACTCAATTGCTTTGCCCATACTCAGCACCGGATCGCCTTTGTAAGAATCATCTATATACGGCTTCCCTTTTTTAATAAGTTCTTTGATAGATGTATCTTTCAAGAAGTGCCGAATTCTCCCTTTAAATACCTGTGTGAGTCTATAGGCATCATATCTCTGGACAATATCCGAAATAAATTCGCCTAAAAAACCTTTGTAATTCTTCTCAGAGAGGCAATTCTCCCTACGGCAGTGTGCAATATAATTAATCCATTCGGCAAAAGGCGGAATAAAAGCCTCTCCTCCCAAACGCTCAATATTCCTTGCGAGAAAATTATTTGCAAATTCATTGCATCGAACATAGGTTTCTCCGATGACACCGATTAACGGTCTGGGTTTACTCCGGTCTACCTTTATATCGGTAAAAGCCTTGCAAGCTTCCCTGGAGAGTTCAACGAGATCTAGATGCTTTTCAAGCGCGATTTCTGACTTTTTTACGTAATTTTCATAGAGCACATCCGTTTCACCTGTATTTACTTCATAAGGCCTTGTTTCTCTTTGTAGCTTTTGCAAGAGGTCAATATACATAATGCCGTTCCATGCTAACTTGCGAAAATGGGTGCCCAATTTTTTAGTATCTTCGCCATAGTTTTCTCCTTGATCCATTGTGTATATAGGCACATTATGAAATCCAAGCTCATCCAATACCATACGATGGAATGTATTATATTGTCCAAATCGGCAAGGACCGGATGCTGTTGCCATAAAGAATGCGCTGGATTCGGGATCAAAATCAGGATTTAACGCCTTTTTTACAATATCTCCTGTTGTAAGAATCGCAGGATAACATTCCTTTCCTGAAGTAAATTTGCGCCCGATATCAACCGATTGCCTGTTTGCCATAGGCAGCGCCTCTGCCAGTACTCCATTCGCTCTCATAGAGGCGGCAATCATTCTTCCATGATCGCACATATAAGGAATGTAAATCGTCCTTTTCTTTTTTTCAATGAATCCTTCAACAGGAATAGTTTCTCTTAATCTTTTACCGTTATGGCCGGGCTTAACATTTTTCAGGCTGTCGATAAATGCCTCACATCGAGTTATTGCCCCCACATCAGAACTGTGCTCATCAATTTCTATGGTCAAACAAGGTTTTCCCTCTAGCTCTTTAGTAAAGAATTTAGTTATAAATGAATCAGGACCACAGCCAAAATTAGTAATATACAACGGATAGAGTCTCTTATCTTTAGCTATTAATCTGGCAGCCGCAAGAAATTTTTGCCCCGTTTTCCAGTACATATTTGGATAATTATGAGCAACATCTTCAAGGTCTAACTTCAAAAAATCGAGAGGAATGGTCATAATTCCTAAATCACGCAGTTTTTCCGGAAGACCTAAGTTCATACCGGTATCACATCCATTGTAAGAGCGACTAATCAGCACAAATGCCCTTTCATTTTCTCCTAATTTCTCTAAAATTTCTTTTCCCCGAGCCTCTAAAGTTTTGTTAAAAGCTTGCTGTGCTTCATGTGCTGCCTTGATAGACGTTTCTACTACTTTCCCTGTTCTTCCTATATCTCTTGCCATTTGCCGCAGTGTCTTATTTACATACTCCTCTCCGTATTCAAAATGAATAATGGGAGACAAGACCTTAAAGCTCTTTTCCCTAAAATCAATAGCCGAGCGCACAAGATAGGGAATACATTGTACATAAGGACATGCATATGAGTGTGTAAGTTTTGAACTGGCATGTGTTAAATTAATAACGCTGGGAAGGAACAGATAATCAATATCCCTGTCTAAAAGATCTATTACATGTCCGTGGGCTACTTTAATGGGAAAGCATGTTTCTGCGGTAATTACTTCTACCCCATTATAAACAATATCTTTATTGGTATCGCTGGAAGTTATAACATCAAAACCTAATTCTATGAAAAATGCCTTCCACATAGGATAAAAATCATGGAAGGTAGACACCTGGGGTATACCGATCTTTTTCCCGATAGGCTGGTCTGGTTTGTTTTTCTTGTAGGTATTAAAGAGGGCTTCCTTCCTTTCACGAAAGAGTCTGGGCAGGTGTTTCCCCTTTTTTAAAGACCGTTCATCGTCAAATTTACCACAACGACTGCCATAATGAAGCGGATTTTCTCCCTCAATACTGACTTTTCTAATTTCGCAGATGTTTGAACAATCCTTGCAAACAAAAGAGGACAGCTCATATCTTTTGTGGCGGAGATCAAATCCTTTAAATCTTGATTTTTCCCAGGTTTTTTCTTCCATAGCAATAATGGCAGAGCCAATGGCGCCCATAATATCATGATGAGGGGGAACTATAATCTTTTTCCCTGTTACTTTCTCGAAAGCTGCCTTCACACCTCGGTTAGCGGCCACTCCTCCCTGAAAGAAAATAGTATTTCCAATCTTTCTATCCTCAACCACGCGGTTAATAAAGTTCAACACTACAGAGTAACTAAGACCTGCCAGTAAATCATCCTTGGATGTTCCCCGTTGTTGGTGATGGTTAAGATCGGATTCCATAAAAACGGTGCACCGTTCACCAAGATGGGAGGGACAACACGAAGAAAGGGCTCGTTTGCTAAATTCACCTTTGATACTTATACTCAGCTTTTCGGCCTGCTCTTCTAAAAATGAACCCGTGCCAGCAGCACATACTTTATTCATGGCAAAATCAACAATAGCGCCATTTTCTAATCGTATAAATTTTGAATCTTGTCCACCGATTTCAAAAATAGTATCTACATTTTTATCCACACAAGCCGCAGCAGTAGCATGAGCTGTTATTTCATTTTTTGCAATATCAGCGCCGATAAAATCTCCTGTCAGGTAACGGCCGGAGCCTGTGGTTCCAGCACCACAGATAACCACTTTATCTCCTATCTCCAATCCCACTTCATAAAGACCTTGCTTTACAGCTTCTAATGGTCTTCCCGCCGTCATAAGATAGCGTCTTGATAAGACATTTTTATATTTATCGATAACAACAACATTTGTGCTAATTGAACCAACGTCTACACCGACATATGCCTCAATCTTCTCATCTCCAATAACCGGATGTAATCCATCAATGATTTTATAGTTATCTGTACGGAGAGGTTCAAGGTTAGATGCCTTTGCGCTGCGGTTCCTCAGGTACTCCTCAATCTCCTTCAGTCCTCTGAAAGGTGAATGAATACCTTTATCCATAATAGTAAATACCGCCCCAATTGCTCCCATTACCTTAAAATATTTTGGTATAATCAGTTCCCCTAGTTTAAGTTCTAAAATATCCTCGAACGCCTTAACCATACCAGCATTTGCTGCTACACCACCTTGCAAGACAATAGGTCTGAAAAATTCCTTTCCCTTTCCGATATTGCTTTTAAAATTCCTTGCCATAGCATAACAGAGGCCAGCAACAATATCATGTACAGGTGTACCCTCTTGCTGAAGATGGATCATATCAGTTTTGGCAAACACACTGCAGCGGCCGGCTATGCGTGGCGGGTTCTTAGATTTTAATGCCAATTCCCCAAATTCTTTCTCTATAGCAATGCCGAGCCTTGTGGCTTGTTGATCTAAAAATGAGCCTGTGCCCGCAGCGCACATAGTATTCATTGAGAAATCCGAGACCTTTGTTTGTTGTGTTGTAGGGTCACGTTCAATAAGCATGAGCTTTGAGTCTTCACCGCCAATTTCGACAATAGTCCGTACTTCAGGGTGTAATGTTGTAGTCGCCTTGCTATGAGCCACAACTTCGTTAATAAACGCAATGTTCATTAACTCAGACACTAACTTGCCGCCAGACCCTGTAATAGCCATACCATCGATATCGTCAATGTGGGTTCTGTTGAATAGATCTTTTAAGACAAGGAGAAATGTTTCTACCGGTTGACCATGCGCGCGGATATAATGGTCTTCCAAAATTTCCTTATGCTCATTAATCAATACCGCTTTCACACTGACTGAGCCAATATCCAGTCCTATATATTTTTTCCGGGACATAATTTTATCCACTCTCTATATCGTTATTTATGAAATACTCTGAGCACGCTGAAAAACTAACTACATAAGGAATAGATTCTTCGCTTCGGCTGGATGATATTGTTTATTGTAGTACTGCTTTATCATTCTGAAGAAGCGGCGATAGAATTTGTTGCACATTGCAACTAAATACAAGCAGTTCAAGAATCTTGACTCTTGAAATTCCTAAACATAAACATTCAACTTCTTACTTCTTTACCACCTCATTAGGTGGTGTTATAACACCTGTAATGGCAGACGCAGCGGCAACAGCGGGACTGCAAAGATATATCTCGCTTTTAGGATGACCCATACGACCAACAAAGTTACGGTTAGTCGTTGATAATGCCCGCTCTCCTTCTGCCAGAATTCCCATATGTCCTCCCAGACAGGGACCACATGTCGGAGTAGAAACTACTGCTTCAGCTTCAATAAATATCTCAATCAGGCTCTCTTTTAATGCTTGTCTGTAAATATCCTGGGTTGCTGGTATAATGATAAGTCGAATAGAGGGATGTATCTTTTTCCCTTTGAGGATTTGAGCTGCTATGCGAAGGTCTGAAATCCTTCCATTAGTACAAGAGCCTATAACTACCTGATCAATCTTAATCCCTGAGACATCTTCTACTGGTTTTGTATTCTCAGGCAAACTGGGAAGCGCTATCTGGGGTGAAATATCATTGGCATCAAATTCATACGTTTTCGTATATCCACAATCAGAATCGCTTTGATACATTGTATATTTCTTCCCTACCCTGCCTTTTATATAATCTTCTGTATTTTTATCAGGAGAGATAATCCCACTCTTCGCACCGGCTTCTATTGCCATATTGCATATAGCAAAACGATCATCCATAGACAAATGAGTAATGGCGCTACCGGTAAATTCCATTGCCTTATAAAGAGCGCCGTCCACACCTATCTTCCCAATCGTATAAAGGATTAAGTCTTTCCCGGATGTCCAGTTTTTTGCCTGACCATGAAAAATAAACTTAATTGATTCAGGTACCTTCAACCACACCTTTCCCGTAGCAAAGCATGCGGCAAGATCAGTGCTTCCAACCCCGGTGGAAAACGCCCCAAGTGCGCCATATGTGCAAGTATGAGAATCGGCGCCTATGACAAGGTCGCCAGGAGCTACAATACCTTTTTCCGGAAGAAGCGCGTGTTCTATTCCCATCCGACCAATTTCAAAATAATGCTTCAAGTTATGCTCTACAGAAAATTCACGAAGGGATTTTGATTGTTGGGCAGATTTAATATCTTTATTGGGAGTGAAATGATCCGGGACTAATACGATTTTTTCCGGATCAAAAACTTTTTTAATTCCGGTCTTTTCAAATTCTTCGATAGCAATAGGCGCAGTAATATCATTTCCTAAACAAATGTCGACATTCGCATAAACAAATTGTCCTGGATGTACTTCTTTGAGATTACTGTGTGCAGCAATAATCTTCTCTGTTATTGTCATTCCCATAGATTTTTTATAGTAGCGTGCTTCGTTTTATCTTTCAAGACATAAGCAGCCTGGATAATTGTTAAAAAAGAAAGAAAGTAATTTTTAATTTTCTGAAAATCGCGTTCGGCGCCATGATTTTAAGAACAAAGGGTCCTGTAGATATTTTTTATGGCATTTGGCACACAAATCAAAGCGAAAGGTCTTGTATTCTCCGTTTTCTAACATATCAACAGCATCAGCAATATTATCACGCTCTTCGACCGTTTCTTCTATCTCCATAATTTCTTCATCTATATCCTCATCCATGTCTATAGCGTCACATGCGGTATAAACCTCAATTTTTACAACATATCGGGTATCCTCTTCTGCTAGCAATGGTTTACCGCACATATCGCAAGTATAGTGAACCATTCATATTCCTCCAAGTAATATTTATAGAATCATAGTTTATTTTGTTAATAGCTCAGGATGTAGAGTTCGAAGGTATAACAGATCTTCATGCAAGATTTTAAAACCAACTACAGAAAAGGATTGTGATTTTAATCTCTATGTAAGCAATTTCTGTCTGAAGCTGCCATTCTTGAATGGCCTTTTTATGCCATAGCCCTGAGCCTCTTGATCCGTTCTTCGATTGGTGGGTGAGTACTAAAAATTGCAGCGAATGAGCGGCCGCTTAATGGATTCACAATAAATAAATGTGCAGTAGATTTACCTGCATCCATTGGCTTAGCGATTGCTGCCCTTTGTAATTTTTCAAGGGCGCTAGCTAACCCTAATGGATTTCTAGTCAATAAGGCACCACCTTCATCGGCAGCATACTCTCGTGAGCGTGAGATTGCCATTTGGATTAAAAGGGCTGCAATAGGCGCTAAAATAGCCAAAAATAAAACTCCGATACCGCCGCCCCCTCTACCTTCTTCCTCTTCTCTTCCTCCAACTCCGCCAAAAAGCGCCCCCCATCGGGCCATATCCGCTAATAGCATAATAGCACCTGCAATAGTAGCTACGATGGTAGATATAAGTATATCTCTATGTCTGATATGACTTAACTCATGCCCCAAAACTCCTTTTAATTCTTCACGAGTCAAAGAGTTGAGCATTCCTTCGGTAACAGCTACAGCGGCATGGCTTGGGTTTCTCCCTGTTGCAAATGCATTCATAGCATTTGTTGGTATAACATATATTTTAGGCATAGGAATTCCTGCCTGCGTTGTTAGCTCCTTAACAATTCCATAGTAAGTCGGCAGATGTTGCTCAGAGATTTCCTTAGCGCCGTACATCTTCAAAACAATCTTATCGCTGAACCAATAACTGAAGAAATTCATACCCATTGCCATAACAAAGGCAAACATCGCTCCTTGCCGCCCTCCAACCATGTTACCAACCCATATGAATAATAGCGTCAAGGCAATTAATAATATAGCTGTCTTAAAATAACTCATACCACAACTTCTCCAATTTACAACATATTTAAAACATAAAGAAAGGAGCTCTTATTAAATATTTTAAACATAATATATTAGGAATTACTAAAGAATATAGCGAACTTACATATGATAAAAATTTATTATTAAATATTGCTATTAAAAATTATTATAAGTATAGCTAATCTTTTGTCAAGGAATTTAATCTGGATAGTATCAAAGAGAGAGATAAATAATGTTATTGATGTTTAAAGAGATATTTAGGGCTTATAAAGATATTTTCTCAAGTTTCCTGTCGATCGCAGTCATTATCTCATCGTACCTTGGTGAAACTTCTACCGGAAGATTGGCAAAACGTGGGATTACTTCTTCTAATTTATTCTCGTGATAGTTTATTTTAAATTCAGGAAATTTCAAACCGTGTGCAGTAGAGATAACTACAACCTTTTCGTTCCGCATTATCTCATTCTTTTTTATTAATTTTATTAATACTGCTAATGCTACTCCTGTATGGGGACAACTAAATAAACCGGTTCTATCTGCTTGTGCAGAAGCATTTGCCAATTCATCCTCTGTTGCCTGTTCTACAATACCATGGAAAGTTTTTAAGACATTGATAGCCTTTTTATAACTCACAGGATCGCCTATTTGAATTGCATTAGCAAGGGTCTTTTGTGCCTTCACCGGCCTAAATTCTTTGAATCCATGTAAATAACTAAGATACAGAGGGTTTGCCTTTGCTGCTTGTGCACATACGATGCGAGGTTGTTTCTCTATCAGACCCAATTCCTTCATCATGAGAAAGCCTTTTCCTAATGCTGCCGTATTGCCCAAATTTCCTCCCGGAACAATTATTACATCAGGCACTTCCCAATCAAACTGCTGAACTATTTCCATACTTACTGTCTTCTGTCCTTCAATTCGGAGAGAATTCATGGAGTTCGCTAAGTAGATAGTATTTTTGCTGCATATTTCCCTAACAAGTTTCATGCACCCATCGAAATCCGTATCCAACGATAAAGTGAGAGCTCCATTTGCGATAGGCTGAATAAGTTGTGCATGAGACACCTTATTCTTTGGCAAAAATACAATGGCAAGAATGCCGGCTGCAGCACAATACGAAGCCAATGCTGCAGAAGTATCTCCGGTAGAAGCACAAGCAACAGCCGGGATGCTTTTCCCTTCAGAAATCATTTGCTTAACCATAGATACCAGTACGGTCATCCCTAAGTCTTTAAAAGAACCCGTATGGGCATTCCCACACTGTTTAATCCAAAGGTCTTCAACACCAAGTTCCTTTCCGAGTCGCTCTGCCCAAAAAAGATTACTGCCCCCTTCATAAAGAGAAACAATATTCTCATTATCAACATTTGGACAAACAAACTCCTTTTTACCCCAGACGGAACTTCCGTAAGGCCACTTGGTTCTCCTATAGCGTTCATCAAATAACTTTTTCCAATGCTCCGGGGAATGCCTGCGAAGTTTACTTAAATCGTGTTTTACCTCCAGCAAATCACCGCACTTCCTGCATTGGTAAATAATCTCGTTCAGCTCATACTTTTCATCGCAACCTGAAATGCATTGAAACCATGCGTGATATGGCATGAACTATTTCTCCTCTCCAAACATTATAAAAATTTTACAATTCACTCACATTTCTCTTGGGAATAGTTTTTCCAAATAATTCAATACAAACCTCTCTTAAGTAGCGAATATTGTTCTAAATAAATCAAAATTTTAACTACTGATATTTATTACAAATAGTAAATTAATTATAGGCAGAGAAGCGTATAATTACAAGTATAATATGTGGTGTATATACAGAAGTTATTTTAATTTTGACAAAGGCGTTGTAGTTTTGATAAGATTCCGAATACCGTGTATTTACAAAAATTTTTTTCAAGAATATTTTCATATTTTGATAAGATTGATAGGCAATCCATCCGGCAGGGATTCAAGCATGCCTTCAGTGTTGGTACGTCTTGTGAAAATACAACATTAAGTGAAAAAGAACAAGTTCTTATTTCAAAATTAGTTACCATCGTCGGAAAACGGAAACTTACAGTTCCAGCCTCGCTCTTTCTTGAAAGTGTACAGCCGCTCAATTATATTGGAAGCCAGATGATGGTATTCTTCAGGCCATTTTTAACTTTTTTCTTTACCCCTACAGAATATGATTTACTTCAGGGTATCCTTGAAAAAAGGGATGGCATTAAAAGAATCATTGAGGAGCTAGAAAAAAGGGGAAATATCATTGCAGAGATACCAGGAGAAAGCAAGAAACAATAAAAAACAAAATACACTTCTATACTATTTAAGACTTTGTTTTTTCACATTCTTGCGATGAATTATTATAAGAGAGGATGATGATTTGTGAACGTAATCATCGCTACAGATTGCGGTAGCACTACAACAAAAGCCATCTTAATTGAAAAGAAGGACGGGGTATACCGGCAAACCTTCCGTGGAGAGTCGCCTACTACGGTAGAGGCGCCTTTTGAGGATGTAACCAGAGGTGTCTTAAATGCCTTTGCGGAATTAGAAGAACTCTCTGGCCGAAAAATACTTGATGGAGAAAAGATTATTACACCAGCACAAGGAAATGTTGGAGTAGATATTTACGTCTCTACCAGTAGTGCCGGTGGTGGATTGCAAATGATGGTCGCTGGGGCCGTAAAGACAATGACCGCTCAAAGCGCCCAACGTGCAGCATTAGGGGCGGGTGCAATTGTAATGGATGTTATTGCTTCTAACGATCAGCGCCTTCCCCACGAGAAGATTGATCGCATTCGGCACTTAAGACCCGATATGATTCTTCTCTCCGGTGGCACGGATGGCGGTACAGTTACTCATGTAGTAGAGCTGGCAGAATACATATCTGCAGCTAACCCCAAGCCCCGGCTTGGTATGTCTTTTCAACTTCCTGTCATCTATGCGGGTAACAAAGACGCACGGGAAAAAATTAAAGAAATTTTAGATAAAAAAACTTCTCTCCACATTACAGAAAATATCCGGCCTACCCTTGAGCGAGAGAATCTTTTTCCCGCACGACAAGAGATCCAGAAGCTTTTTCTCGAACACGTCATGGCTCAGGCCCCTGGCTACAAAAAACTTATATCATGGACCGGAGCACCAATTATGCCAACACCCGGTGCGGTTGGCCTTATTATGCAAACTATTGCCAGAAAAAATAATATTAATGTAATTGGGGTAGATATCGGTGGCGCTACCACGGATGTCTTTTCCGTGTATGGCGAAATCTTTAATCGAACCGTGAGTGCTAACCTCGGGATGAGTTATAGTATTTCTAATGTACTCGCTGAAGCCGGGCTTGAGAATATCCTCCGTTGGGTACCATTTGATATGGAAGAATCGGATCTCCGAAATAGGATTAAAAATAAGATGATCCGCCCCACGACGATACCCCAAACCCTGGAAGAGCTCAAGATTGAGCATGCTATAGCGCGTGAAGCACTAAGGGTATCTTTTGAACAACATAAATCCCTGGCAGTAGGACTCAAGGGTGTACAAAGGGAACGTGATATCTCAGAGGCATTTAAACAAGAAGCTGCCGGTGAAACAATCATAGACATGATAAAGCTGGATCTCCTGGTGGGTAGTGGTGGGGTGCTCTCACATGCACCACGACGGTCGCAAGCTATGCTTATGATGATCGATGCATTCCAGCCCGAAGGGATCACAAGGATTGCTGTTGATAGCATTTTCATGATGCCTCACCTCGGCGTCCTTTCCACGGTAAATGAGCAGGCTGCTACAGAGGTTTTTGAGAAAGACTGCCTGATTCATCTGGGAACATGTGTTTCTCTCGTTAAAGGTAGTATTGGGAAACATGGAGAAAAATGTATCTCATATACGATAATAATGTCAGATGGTAAAAGGATAGAAGAATCACTTCCTTATGGAGAATTACGTGTTATACCGCTTGGTATCGATGAGACTGCAGAAATTGAGATTTTACCCGGAAAAAATTTCGACGTTGGAACAGGAAAGGGTAAGCCCGTTACCAAGAAAGTTTTTGGAGGAGTTGTAGGTATCGTTATTGATACGCGTGGAAAACCAATAACTCTGGCAAAGGATAAGGCGTCAAGGGTAAAGCAGCTCCAGCAATGGGCTAAAGCTATCGATGCCTATCCAGAATAAAAATAGTATAGTTATTCCTGTATTTCATTCAGATGCAATATAAATAAATACCTATAAAGGTTCAATATGACTCACGCTTATACGCCCGGTTTACGCATAGCAGAAAAAATAAAGGTCACAAGTCATCGTGCCTTACCTTTATTGGGTGACGTTGTAGTTAAAAAAGGCGATCTCCTAAAAACGGAAGACATTGTGGCTAAAACCTATTTGCCTGGCAGAGTACATGCTATCAATGCCGTAAACCGCTTAGGTATCCAGCCTAAAGATCTCAGGGAATACATGCTAAAGAAGGAGGATGACTCTGTCCAAAAAGACGAACCCATAGCTGAAACTAAACCCTGGATCAAGATGTTAAAATCGGTCTTACACTCTCCCATTGCAGGCACCATTGAAACAATATCCACGGTAACAGGGCAAATACTCCTGCGAGAACCGCCAAAACCAATCCAGGTATATGCGCATATAGATGGCATGGTGATAGAGGTTATCGAAAAAGAGGGTGTAGTTATGGAAACGATAGCCACCTTTATTCAGGGTATCTTTGGCGTAGGAGGCGAAACGGTAGGTGAACTGGCTATTGCTGTAGATGGGCCTGGCGATATACTTACACCAGAACATATCCAATCCGGACATAAGGATAAGATCATAGTTGGCGGTTCCTTTATTCAGCATGACACTATTGATAAAGCAAAAAAGGCTGGTGTTAAGGGCATCATTGTCGGCGGATTTAACGACGAAGATCTCAGGAAGCTCCTTGGATACGATCTTGGCGTAGCCATTACCGGTTCAGAAGATATTGGTATCACACTCATTATCACTGAAGGTTTTGGTAAAATACAAATGGCTCAAAGAACTTTCGAACTTTTAAAATCACGCTCAGGTGCAAAAACCTCTGTGAATGGTGCTACTCAGATTCGGGCAGGCGTGGTAAGACCTGAGGTTATTGTACCTTATGAAAAAAGGGACAAGGCCGTGAGTGAAGGAACGGACAAACCCATCGACAGAGGCATGGAAATCGGAGATCCGGTAAGGATCATCCGTGTACCCTATTTTGGAAAAATCGGCAAGATCAAGGCTCTTCCCTTTTCTCCGCAAAAGATAGAAACCGAAGCCACCGTACGCATCCTCGAAGTAGAATTCCCCGACGGTACTACAGCCATCGTCCCACGGACAAATGTAGAAATGATCGAGAGATAACTTATGAAAGCAAGTATGTTTATTCTGATCAACTGAGCCGATCAGAGCAAACCAGCGCTCCTTTGGAACACGTCGCAGCCACTCAGTTGCCGCAGCAGTAAATTAGAGCTTGTATAGCCATCAGCATCGCAGACAATGTTCCAGTCTTTCCATTGGCCGCTTGCTTTAAAATGATATTCCTCTCCGGCAACAGGTCTTATCTGCGTATTATTCCATTTGGCAATAAAAGTGAGTATTGTAAAGGCGTGGATCTGGAAGCGTGTAAGAGGTACTTCGGTGAGATAATTTTAAACCATGTATGCTACGTGTCCGAATTAAAATTCTTTCAGGAAATTATCTTATATTCTCTTTTATATTACTATTAAGATACCTTCAAACTAAACAAAAACAACAGTTTGGATTTTAAAGGAGGAGAACGATATGTGGCTAATAGCATTGCGCATAACAACAATACTAGTCTTCTTTCTTGCATCCCGCTATGCCTTAAGCAGTCCCGGTAATGTTGATACCGGGTATGGGCGTCGCTATAGTCGGGGACCGGACGTTACCGGACCGCCAGAACTCAAGACTGCTGTTGCTGCCTACGACCGGGGTGAATACTCGGATGCTTATCAGCAGTTTTATCCGTTGGCAAATCAAGGGAATGCCGAGGCCCAGTATTACGTCGGCTACTTGCATGATAAGTTCCATTTGGGAATGATGCAGGATTATACTGTTGCGTTGCAGTGGTACCGCGCAGCAGCGGAGCAGGGCCATGCCGAGGCACAAATGCGACTTGGCGATCTGTATGCAAATGGCCGCGGTGTGCCGCGGGATCTCCGCGAGGCAGCTCGCTGGTATCAAATGGCAAAAGGTCAGTCAGGCGCCACCGCTGCTTCAAATACTAAGCGGGCACAGGATGGGTTGCAGCGTGTGGATGCCGCACAATCTTTAGATGCGGCGATTGCTGCCTATGAGCGTGCTGATTATGCGACAGCCTTTGCTCAGTTTAACGAACTAGTGAATGAACGGGGTAGCAAACCAGGGCGCCGTGATGCGGCTTATTATCAGCAATTGGCAAAGGCCCAATATTGGCTTGGTCTTCTCTATGAGAAGGGTCAGGGAGTGGAGCAGGACTATAAACAGGCAGCCAAATGGTACCGTGCCGCATCGAAATCAGGCAATGCTGATGCTGCGTTCAATCTTGGGGCATTGTATGAACACGGTCGCGGTGTTGCAACGGATTTTAAACAGGCGTTCGATCAATATGCTGCCGCTAAGGCTCGTGGCAATCCGAATGCCGCTGCTGCTGTAGAACGCCTTCAACACCGGATTCAACATCCTGGCGGTGCTGCCGGACAATTGTCGGGGTTTGATACAGCGGTTGCTGCTTATGATAGTATGAAATACGACTGGGCCATCGAACAATTTCTGCCGTTGGCACAAGCAGGTAATGCCGATGCGCAGTTGTATCTTGGTGAATTGTATGATCGGGAAAGAAGTATCGATGAATCTGCCCAATGGTACCGCACAGCGGCCGAACAGGGTGATGCTGAAGGGCAGTATCGGCTTTCGCGAATATATAGTTCCAATTATGTGGACCGTGAAGGCCGCCGTAAATGGACAAACTATGCTGAAGCTGTCCGATGGTGCCGTGCCGCGGCAGAACAGGGACATCCTGATGCACAGATGGATATGGGCGGGTACTATCGTGAAGGGCAGGGTGTGGCTAAAGACAGGGAGGAAGCGAACCGATGGTATCAAATTGCCCATAAGAATACAGAAGGCGTCACTCTGCTTATTGAACCACAATGTGCTACGGTTGCCGGAGTTGCGAAATTTACCACAGTCTATACTGCGTGTAATCAGGGTGATAAAGAGGGGGTATTTCAACAGTTAACCATCCTTGCGAAACAGGGCAATGCTCAGGCTCAGGATTGGCTTGGTTATTTGTATTATCAGGGGCTAGCGGGCATTCAGAAGCGAAAGATTTATATCGCCGGGACTAACCATGGGTATTTTCAGAGGGCTGCACAGTTAGTTCGTACTGCGGCAGAACAGGGTTATGCCCCTGCCCAGTATAATCTCGGCATCATTTACGAACACGGCATGGGCATTGCAGCAAATGTAACCGAGTCGGTCCGTTGGTATAAGGCAGCATCCCGCCAGGGCATTGCGCAAGCCAAAGACGCTTTGACACGGCTAGGGAAGTAGGCCTATCTTCCTGGCTTTACAACTTTCGCTTTTCCATTGAAGAAGGTTAATGACCCTATGATCCAAACGCTTTGCACGAAGAGATATTATTGTCTGACTGACGAGAAGATTGCAGGAAGCTCTTCACGAGTCTTAACGCGGGAATACCTGATATGCTCATCCGAAAATTTAATATCGTGGCTGGTTTCTTTACAGATGATCCCTTCGATCTGTGTACATGTTGTTGTTTCAGGATCAAATCGTATCGCGCGGATGTGATCGTAATCAAGCTGACCCGATTTTGAATCAGGAAGATAAATGGCGCCGGTCGTAAAATCCACGGCAAAGGCGATAATACCCGGAACCAAACCGACCAAAAGCCAAGCTCCATCCATTAACGCTACTCCCACATCGATGCGTCCGGCCTCTTGATTTCTTCGTTCCGGGTATAGGATCGTGCCGCAGGAAATAACTTGAAAGCCTAACAAGGCAACGATAAAGATTTTTGCTATTTTGTTTAAGGTAGTCATGTTTCTCCTTTGCTCTAGACAATATTATCTGTAAATGGCATTATTAATTCTTTGGGCAATACACCGCGCAAGGCATCTGCACCGCCGTCGTCAACAACACGGCCGATGGCGTTCCCGGCTTTATCCTTGGATTCTTCGACCTCATGATTGGAACGATTTGAACGATTGGATGCCAATACAATTAAAATGCAGACAACAAGTCGGTAATAAAGCTGATAATCTTCATTTTCCCCATAAAGCCCAATGCGTTTTTGTTTCCTTATACGTACCGCCTGATACTCCTTTTGTATCACCCTATCGGGTCTTCAGAGGTTTGTCTGATTGCCCTTTTTTACCAATCGGTTTTAAATAAACCGAAATCACTTCCCGATAAACCTGCCCATTAATAACATGCGCATTTTTCCCATTACAATCACCCGTTAGAATAAAGCCACAAAACGTGCGTGGCGGGTCTTCAAAGGTAGTGCCAGTATCCAATTCCGTGCAAACACGATCGTCTAAAATGGAGTCCAATTCTTGCTCTGGTGTGCGTTCCCCTTTACAAACCCCGGCCACTGGTGGCTCTAAAAAAATATTTCCAAAAAAATCGCCCTCATACAAAGAGAAAACTCGCTCTTCCTCCTGCTCCGGGGTTGTTCTTAGACTGACAGGCGCATCTTTAAGCGGGCTCCGCATCGAAATTTCCACGTGCTTGCCAAAATAATTGGTTCTTGCCAGCATGCACGCTGAGACCCAACGCTCTTGTTCAGGAGTCAACCCCTCGTCTTCCCAATCAGGCGCCAAGCCCATTACGCCTTCAAATGTATATTCCACGCCGTCTGTCTTTCCGTAAAGTTCAATGCCACCAGGCAAGGCGCATTCGACCAGGTATTTAAGCAATTCCCGCCCTTCTTCTGAAAACAAAAACCCTGTTTGACGAAGCTCTCGCCGAACAGGGTTTTTTGTTGTTAATTTACTATCAGCACGGACTAAGTCCGCGACATTTACAATCTCTAATTTTTTTTTGCCAAACCGCTCTTGCTTAAATCGTTTAATGTTGCGTCATTCTTTACCATGTAGCCGCTGCCACCAGCACGCAACCCATACAAGATTTTGCCATTGTCTAATTTAATGCCATTTATCGACAGGCCATTTATTGTAAGGCCATTTAGCGACCGGCCATTTACTGTAAGGCCATTCCATGACATGCCATTTATTGACAGGCCATTAAAAGATATACCAGCAAAAGAAGGCACTGCGAAAGCAAAAATCACTACTATTGCTACCATTGGTACTAAAATCTTTTTTAACATAAAATACACTCCTTACAAAGTTAGTGAAAGAGATAAAGTAAGATTGCTATCATTCTTTCTGTTAAAGAAAAACACTGTTTATTATAGCACATTTAAAAAAAATGTCAAGTTTTTTAATTTTTGATAATGATGTTACTATTGTGAAATGTTAATAGTATTGCTATATTTAAAATATAAATTTTAGGTAAAGGATAGGAAGAAGGACCTTTAGGGATAGAAGGCCTTTCTGCGCGACTTCTTTCAGAGTAGTCATTTTTGTGATAGCTTCTTTATCAAAACCTGGGAAAGATATCAAATAAATTCTTATCTAAGGTTCTTATAGGTATTTCTATAACCCGTTCTCAAGCATAAGTTCTTGTAGCGGTTACTTTTCTTATTGTAATTTAGGTGCAATAAATTATAATTACAAAAGTTTATACATAAGACTTTTCATTTACCTTAGAGTGATATTAATACATTGCTTAAAAAACTATTTTTTATTACTATTATTTTGCTTTTACTTTTTTTCCCCTGTTTTATAAGTTTCGCTCAACAATTACCTGCGTTTCTTATCCCTCCCACAGAATTTAAAGCCTTTGATACCCCTAATGACGCCGGGGAAACAGTATCGCTGACCTGGCCAACGTCTCCTAGTGATGCATCCGATGTCTTTTATATAATTTATATCGATAAGGACAAAAACGGTACCTTTGAGAAAGAGGTTATTCGTATAAAATCAAATACCAGTTATCGGACAAGTGTTCCTGAAATTTATGGGTATAAGAAAGGAAATGGCGATTACCACTATGTTCAGATTAATCTCAGAAAGATTTTCAACGGAGAGGTATCCGATAAAAGATTAGTCTATTATTTCAAACTGGCAATGGCGGCCGGGGATAATAAAATTATCCTGGATACTATAGCCTCAGCATCGCCCCGCGCCAATTGGCTGCACACAAAAAAGATAAATAATTTTGTGATTATGATCATACTCTCGGCCATTATTCTTTATTTTATTGTGCATGCACGAAGAAATCCTGATATGTTTCTGAGAAAGATAGGCGGATTGGATGCCGTGGATGAAGCCTTGGGCCGGGCCACGGAAATGGGTAAACCGGTACTTTTCGTTCATGGATTGACCGGTATGGGAAATATTTCAACAATTGCAGCAACGAGTATTCTGGGCAGAATTGCACGGAAGATTGCTGATTATGATGCAAATCTGAAGGTCGTTAACAATGACCCGATTGTTATGTCTGTAAGCCAGGAAGTAGTAAAGGAATCTTATCTGGAGGCAGGACGCCCTGATGCTTATAATCCAGACAACGTATTCCTTGTAGCCTCAGAACAGTTTCCTTATGTAGCAGCAGTAAGCGGTATTATGACCCGTGAAAAACCGGCTGCCAACTTTTTTGTAGGATATTTCTATGCAGAAGCCTTGATTTTGGCTGAAACAGGCGCAACAACAGGGGCAATTCAGATTGCCGGAACGGATGCTTATACTCAATTGCCCTTCTTCATTACCACGTGCGATTATACCTTAATTGGAGAAGAACTTTATGCAGCCAGCGCTTATTTGTCAAGAGAGCCTATGCTTATGGGCACACTCAGGGCACAAGATGTAGGAAAGGGTTTACTTATTATTGTATTACTATTGGGCACGATACTGGCTAGTTTTGGATTTGAATATATTACGCATTTATTTGATGCCTTTTAATATCGTTTAGCTACAAATTGGCACAATATACATAACAAAAATAACAGTATTTTACATAATTTTTAATAAATAATTATATGAACTTTCTCAAACGAACTATTCCATTACTTATTGCTTTTGTCATGGGCGTACTCATGGCTATGCAGTACTACGTTCCTCATAAACTATCACAGGATTTATTAGAGATAGTAACCCGATGGGATAGGATTATAGCGGGTTTTGCTGTATTTATTGGAGCATATAGTTTATTCCATCTTCACTGGACAAGAATCAAAAGAAGGGTGGAAGGATGGGGATACAGTATTTTTGTTTATTTCGGAGCTATCATTACCTTAATTTTTGGCCTTATAAACGGAGGGAAATTCTTCTGGAATGATAAGCAGGATGGGACAATGTTTGATTGGTTTTATTATTACATACAAGTGCCGGCAGGGGCTACCATCTTTTCTATTTTAGCTTTCTTTATCGCTTCTGCAGCTTACCGGACCTTTCGTGCGCGTACAAGGGAATCGACGGTATTGTTAATTGCTGCTATTCTTGTTATGCTTGGGAGGGTTCCTATTGGAAATTATATTTCTCAGTACATTCCGGCCGTTGCTGACTGGATTATGGCGGTTCCTAACCTTGCTGCCAAACGAGGTATTCTTTTAGGCGTGAGCTTAGGAGCAATTGCAACCTCATTAAAGATTATATTTGGCATCGAGCGATCTTATCTTGGCGGGGGTGATTAGTGGAAAGGTTTTTACGGATAGACCGGCGCTTTATCTTTGCAATCATTACGGTAGCTGTTATTATCTCCCTCATCCTGCAATTTGAGCTGCCTGTGCCTGAATCAGAACCTGTTCGGAGAATTTATGAGAAAGTAGAGTCATTGCCTAAAGGTTCCCACATCATGATTGCCTTTGACTATGATCCATCCTCTAAAGAGGAGTTGCAACCGATGGCTATTGCCTTCCTCCATCATTGCTTTAGCAGAGATTTAAAAGTAATCGGTATGACACATTACACAGGGGCATCAGGCCTTGCAGAACAGGCAATGAATCTTGTGGCCAAAGAGTACCAAAAAAAGTATGGTGAAGACTATGTCTTTTTAGGTTACAAACCTGGCGGCGCTTCTCTCATTATTAATATGGGAGAGAATCTTTATTCTGCCTTTCCGAAAGATTTTTACGGAAATGATACCATGACCTTGCCAGCCCTACAGGGTATCGATTCGTTAAGAAATATTGACTATTTACTCGATATCGCATCAGGAACAACGATAGAAACCTGGCTTGTGTATGGAAAAGAGAAATATAAATTCGAACTTGGCGCAGGATGTACTGCAGTAATGGGGCCTGATATGTACCCCTTTCTTCAATCAAAACAGCTTAATGGCTTACTCGGAGGCCTCAAAGGAGCGGCAGAATATGAGACGTTGATCAACAAAAAGTCCTTTGCGGTAAGTGGAATGCGCCCCCAAAGTGTGGTACATATGCTTATCATTCTTTTTGTTATATTTGGCAATGTTGTTTATTTTGCATCCAGAAGGACACGGCATGCGTAAGGATTCTAATTTTTTTATCCTCATTGGCTCGATTAGTTTATTCGTTTGTATTAATATCTTTTTAATGGTATCAGGAAAGTTGCCTTTTACCTCTCACAGTTTTGGAATTATTCTCGGCGCGGGACTTACCCTGTCTATTTACAGCTTTCTTTATCAGGATAATCCAGCCTTTAAGATTGCCGAAAATCTTTATGTAGGTGTTTCCTTAGGATATACCATCATTATTACCTGGTTTAATTTCCTTAAGCCAGACTTGTATGATCCGCTTATTGTGCCTGTTTTTTCAAAGGCTGCAACAAAAGAGCCGCAGTATACATTACTAATACCTTCCTTATTAGGCATTTTTATGCTGTTGAGATTTTCAAAAAGTTTATCATGGCTAAGTCGCTGGACGTTTGCATTTGTGGTAGGATTAGGGGCAGGAATTAGTATTCCAAGAGTGATCTCGGCATTCATCTTGCAACAAATAAAACCTTCATTACAGCCTGTCTTTTCCGGTAGTGAAACTATTTTCTCCAGTATAGATACCTTGCTTATATTATTAGGAGTAATATCGGTGCTTATCTATTTTATCTTTTCTGTTGAACATAAGGGCGCAATTGGAAAGATATCAAAGATTGGGATATGGTTTCTTATGATATCCTTCGGAGCTTCTTTTGGTTATACGGTTATGGCAAGGGTATCATTACTCATAGGCAGGGTCCAGTTTTTACTAAAGGATTGGTTGGGTATTTTGCAATGATGCTAAGAACTTTTTGTAGCTATTTCATACTTCATTGATACCATGAAGTGGTAGGGTATTTTCTTCTGTGTTTATCAGCTTATTAATTGCTTCCAGAACAGGCTCTGTGGAGTTCTGAAATTTAGCTATAGGATTCACGATTGCAAGGCCACGGTAATAGGTAACAAGTCCTTCTGCAATCTCTGTCATAATCTTGTTGAAAGTATTTCGCTTTTTTGCTCTTGCAAGTTTTACTTCAGGACCTTTATCACCGGTAATTGGAATCCTTTCATAACTTCCGAAATCCATCCTTAATATGTTAATCATGCCGCCTTGTCCGGATAATTGGTTCACAATTTCTGCCGAAGGTAACGAGGCAATATAAGCTAAAGGATATGTATAATCTTTATAGTTGTCTTTATGCACATAAAAATCACTTCGAATCTCCAGAGTATCAAAGTACGCTTGCACTTTTGCAAAACATTCTTTATTTACTATAGATTCGTCTATTTCTTTGATCTGTTTGCTATCTGCTTTCAATCTCCCCAGAATAATGGTAGTAGCAATTACTCTGTCTTGCTGATACGTTTTTACCTCAATTTGAATATAATCATTACTCACAAACTGCCATAAGAATAAATTGCATGTTCTTTCGGTATAAAAAGCCGAACCAGTAAATTTTATATTTAATGAAGATATTTCTAATTCTGGAAACAGAATTTCAAGGGGAAGGATGATTTTAGAAACGGTCATAGCGCCAGGAACTATATTCCCTTTGCGATGAATAAGATTATTATCATTTGTTACATCAACAAAACGTTCACCGTGTTGTTTAGAGATTCTGTATTCATGTTTGATCAAAAATTTATCCCATACTAACAACCGACGTTCATTGTTACTATCGTGCTCTAATACTAAACCTGGATGCGGTGTTTGTGCCTTTGCGTCCCGAAAGCAGATTTTATCGGTTAAAAAACCATCTACCCGTCTTAATGGGAGCAAAAATATAGGGGTTTTCGATCGATTCATTATGATACTACCGATAAAAAATTTATTTCTTTTAATTTTTTTGATTTTATTATGCAAACTAACTTATGTCAAGGATTTTAAAAATTTTTCATTTTTATAAAACAAATCTTATTTCTACGAAACATACGACCGTAGATTGCATACTTGACAAAGATTGCATACTTGACAAAGATTGCATACTTGACAAAGATTGCATACTTGACAAAGATTGCAAGTCTCAGTATGCTACCGACATTTATATAATAATTAGCAGATATTTTTATATACAGTAAATAACTGATAAATATGGAATTTATTTTAATAAAGGAGATATTGAAATGCAACGTGTATGTGTATTTGAGGATTACCAGCATTCACAATTAACTCCACTCGTATATACGAGAGCGACTTTTGAACTCAGGTGTGGTCTCTTTACCACCTTAGAAAGGATTATAAGACATTACTCTCATATCCCTGTTACACTTTTTTGTAGAAATTATTTATCTCATGTAATGCAAGAGCGTTATCCCTATTGTGTTAGTAATCTCCTTACAACCGATGATATCTGCCTCTTTTTAAATGGGCGTGCAATCTTTTCAACCCGTATCCCTATAGAAGGTAATGAGGAGATTGGAATCAAAGACAATACTATTGTTTATATGAGACTTAAAGGAGAAAATATTAAAAAAATATCCCCTGAGGCATTTCTTACACAGAACCCTATTGAATTACTAAAGGGAGTTCCAATAGTTAACATTCAAATACCCATGATTAACTATTTTTGGGATATTATTAACCTCAATAAATCCCAATTGGGAAAGGATTTCACGTTGTTTGCCCAAAAGGGAGCTATTTCTGAAAGATTGTGTGATGGCGTTTACTTTATGAATAAGGACCAAATTTTTATTGGTAAAAATACTCAGATTAAACCTTGCTGCGTATTAGATGCCGAAAGCGGACCAATTTATGTTGGTGATTACGTTACCATCTCCCCTAACACAACTGTCAAGGGGCCTGCTTATATTGGTAACCATTCAGTTATTCAGCCAAACGCAAAGTTGCGTGAAGGAACGAACATAGGAGAGTTGTGCAAAATAGGAGGAGAAATTGTAAATACTATCTTTCATGGCCAAAGCAATAAACAGCATGATGGATTCTTTGGTGATTCGTATATTGGCTCATGGGTCAATATTGGAGCAAGTACGGTAAACAGCAACTTACTTAATACGTATGGAGATATAAAAGTAAAATTGGGAAATGATATCCTGAGTACTGGGCATATGTTCCTTGGAATGGCAATGGGTGATAACACGAAAACAGCAATTAATACCACAATCATGACTGGCAGTGTTTTTGGCTTTGCCTGCAATATCGTCACTCCAGCATATCCTCCAAAATATCTTCCTTCTTTTGCCTGGTATTCACATCATGGTATAAAAGTCTATACCCTGGAAAAAGCCTTGCACGTGGCAAAGATTGCGATGAAAAGACGTAACAAAGAAATGACTCCAACGGAAGAACAGCTTTTTACGATGGTATTTCAGCTTACTGAAAAAGAAAGAAATTCCCAGTGAAAGGAATTTTATGGAAAAAAAAATCAAACACGAGCGAATTATTATTGACACCAGTATTTTTACCAACCCTGATGTTTATCAGTCATTTGGCGTTTCTCCCACAGAAGCGCTGCGCACGTTCTTAGAAATTATCAGCAAATTAGATGGACCGACTTTTTACATGCCTCCAACAATCTATCAGGAACTGCTTAATTTTGTTGTAATTGAAGATATTCCTCTTGATTTGCAAATCCGTATATTCCAGAAACCCCCAAAGCGGTATGAGTTATCGGTTCCGGCCTTTTTGTTGTATGAGCTTATAGAGGATGTACGCCTTAGGATCGATAAGGGCCTGCGGGTGGCAGAAGAAGCCGTGCGTGGAACATCACCCGAAACTGAGCCAGAGGCTATTGCTAACTTGCGGAAAAAATATCGCGCGGCACTCCGTGAGGGTATTATTGACAGCAAGGAGGATGTTGATTTGATCCTTTTGGCTAAAGAGCTGGATGGTATTGTAATGACAGCCGATTCAGGCATTGTCAAATGGGCTGATAAGCTTGGTATCAGATACATCGACCCTCGTATGCTACGAGGCATTCTGGATAAATTAGCGATGTCAAAGGATGTCGAGTAATACGTCGTTTTTCTCTCCATTCCTTATCGCATAGAGATCGTTTGCTCAGGTTACGTAAAAGCTCAATCTACATGAAATGAGCCTCCCAGGTGTTTTTGGAGAATTTCATATGATGCATAGCACTTTTTTGCAAATCTGACATGCCAATAATCACCCTCCCTGCTTTTAGATAATACCTCAAACTTTACTTTGCATTTATACAGATGATCTATCATCCGTTGTATATTTTTTTCCTCCCGGAAACGCAGGAGAAACCGCTCTTCAATTACCTCTTCTCTTGCCACCTTGGTAATGCTCTCATAGATAGGCTTTAAAAGCGACTCGCCAAGCTGGGCAAAAACTTCTGGTTTTAATGAATGAGTGTGTTCATGGATAGAAAGCGCTGCACGAATGATCCGATGAGTGAAAAACTCAGACATCATTTCCGCCATTAAGGGAGCAGTAACCCGAATATCACGGAAACAAGAGCCTAATGTCACGTATTTCAAGGTCTTCTCAAGGGGGTTGATCGGTTTTATTAGCATCCCCTCGCACCCTTTTTCCTCTAGCTCCTTAACAACCTCTTTCAGACCTGAAATATCGGAGGGAGAAAAACATCCAAATCTCCTTACCGTTGGCATATCATAAATATCAAAAAGTTTATATCGCTCTTCTATGGGAAGATTATGAGGTTTATTCATTACCATTAAATCAAATGCAAAAAAACGAATATCTTCTTTTACATAGGGAGGATGCTCGATATTGTAAGGATTGTCCGGACCTGCAAATTCACCACAAACAATCAAACCAGGATTTTCATCAAATATCCTTTTTACATCCAGAAAATCCACAATCCGGTCTGTTGAAAACGGGCAAATATAGGCGCCACGTGAAAAAGCTACTATTTGCCCCTGGATACGTGCAATTCTCACATTGTAACCATCAACCTTTTCTTCAACGTAAACTGGTTGAGTATAGGCATGATAAATACCATTTTCTAAATGCATTATCCGGGCAATCCGGGGAAAATCAAAAATAATCCCATCTTGGGTAACGATAGATCCTTTTTCCAAAAGACCAACCTTTTTTGCAACCCTATAGACGCAAATGTTGCCGAATTCTTCATGGATGACATCATGTTTTTCAATAGATTCCTTCCACATCGGTTCTGAGATACCAACCTGCTTAACCACTTCATACATTTGCATATCCATCGACTCTCTCAATATATATTTCGGAATTTACCATAACTCATAAAACAGTCTTTTTACCAGAAAAATGCTAAAACTATAAAATTTTTGTTCTTCGTAATGACACTCTTCTCTCATAGTCTGTTTACTTAGATGTCAGAATGAATGCAATTTTTAAACTGATGTTACCTAAAGCAATCTCTTGATTTCAATAGAAAAATTGAAGAACCAACGAGTATATCCGTTGTTGCTTTGGCACAATTATTTATATAACTCTTGTATTTACATAAGGTTAAATTTAAGATGCATTTCGTTTTTAATATTGACTTCAAAAACATGCAATCGTATAATGAAATTTCTATTCTATTTTTTAATTGAAAATGAGATTCCTCTCATAAGGATATAATTAATGTATATAATCCTAGGTTGCGATGATATTGGATCTGCCTTAGCTTTAAACTTAATGAGATCCGGCGAGGAAGTACTCGTAATTGATAGTAATGAAAAAGCCTTAACAGGATTAAAGGAATGTAATATTCAAACGATTACATCAGATATTAATACATTAGACTTTAATTCATTACCGGCGAAAGATATCATTGCTTTTGTCCTCTTACAAAAAAATCTTAAAGATAATCTGACTTTAGCAAATTATATAAAAAAGATATTTCCCGATAAATTTGTGTTCTCAAGAGCAGTCGATGAAAAAGAGACTTTTGAGCTATTAGAGAATGGTGTTGATAGTACCATTCAAACAGTTAAAATTATAACGAATGCAATTCTGAATGAATTGGAAATGGCGAAATTAAAAAGATCTGTTTTTCATTTAACAAGCGTTATTAAAGCAGCATCTAATAAAGGATTAGCCATTTTTTTGCAAGACAATCCCGATCCAGATGCTATTGCTTGTGGGCTTGCACTTAAATGCATTGCTGAGAAATTCGATATCAAATCCAAGATTTATTATGGTGGAAATATTGGTCATCAACAAAATAAGACCTTGGTCAATTTGTTAGAAACTGATCTTATCCGATTAAGAACGACAGATGAATCGTTAGAGATAATTCATAACGTCGATAAAGTCGCATTAATAGAGGCTTCCATTGCTTCAAAAAATAATGTATTACCAGCAAATGTAGTTCCTAATATTATTATTGATCATCATCAAACAGATTTTAGCCTTGTAAAAGGTGAGTTTGTTGAAATATTGCCGAAGATTGGCGCTGCTTCTACTATTATGACAAGGTACTTACGGCAATTAGATATTGTGCCGGACCCTCCACTTGCCACAGCTCTTCGTTATGGAATCAGGGTTGATACAAGCGGGTTTACCAGGAATACTACTACAGAAGACCTTGATGCGGCAGCCTACCTCTCATCGCTAGTTGATGTAGGATTGTTGAATCAAATAGAGAACCCTCCTATGAGCGCAGAAACGCTCGATATTATTGGAAGAGCTATAAGAAACCGAGAGGTAAGGGGATCGTACCTTATATCTTTTGTAGAGTTTATAACTGACCGTGATGCATTACCACAGGCGGCAGAATTAATGTTACAGATGGAAGGAGTATCTACGGTACTTGTATTCGGAATTGATAAAGATAAGGTGCAATTGTCAGCTCGAAGTATGGATTCAAGAATCAATCTGGCATCACTATTGCAAAAAGCATTTGGGTTTATGAATGCGGGCGGACATGCAACAATGGCAGCCGGTACTATCGATCTAGGTATTTTTGGAGATGTGAATGATAAAAAATCGCTATCAAGGATTACTTTTGATGCTGTACGAAAAAAGTTTTTTTCTGCAGCAGGAATAGATACAGAAAAAAAAGAAATACCCGATGAATTAGAATTAATGATTAACAACGGTGTTAGGAATTAATTGTATTGGCTATTTTTATAGGTGATGGAAAATAGGAGAAATATTATGGGAAAAGGATTTTTAGGTGTAGTATTAGTAAGTCTTGCAATCTTTTTGAACTCTTGTGTTACTACCCAAAGGCAAGTAAAGGAGGCAGAAGAGCACGAGTTAAGGCAGAAAGAGACATCTGCACCTGTAGAACCTGTACCTGCACAGCCAGAAGCAGTTGCCCCCGTTGAACCTGCGCCAGAGGCTGAGTTGCCCCCGTTGAACCTGCGCCAGAGACTGTTATTCCTTCACTGCCTGAAGAAGCTGAGGAGGAAACACCTGCCGAAGAGGAAGACCTTGAAGAGGCACCAGCAACAGAGCCTGCACAGCCGGAAGCAGTTACCCCCGTTGAACCTGCGCCTGAGACTGCCACTTCTTCAGAACAAACGGAATCTATGGGAAAGTCCATAAATCAGTGTGCCACCTGTAATAAAGAAGCTGGAGAAGGGCATGTCTGCGGCCTTACTACATATTGTCAACAATGCTCAGAAGAAGTTGGACCTCGCCACATCTGCGACTTAACCTTCTTTTGCTCTGATTGTAAAAAAGAAGTTGGAGACGGACATATTTGTAATGTAACGACATTCTGCACAAAATGTGAAGAGGAAGTTGGATCTGGCCACATCTGCGATATAACATACTTTTGTTATGATTGTGAGAAAGAAGTGGGAGATGAACATATCTGTGGTGTTACCCATTTTTGTGCTACGTGCAGTAAAGAAGCCGGAGAAAGACATGAATGTGGCAAGACTTATTTCTGCTTTAATTGTGAAAAAGAGGTCCCCGCCGAACATCAACACGAAAGCTTAGCAAAGTAATCTTGTAAAGAAATTACATTAAATAGAAAAAGGCATGTTTACCGGTAAACATGCCTTTTTCATTTTTAGCTTATTTTAAGAATCTTTTTAATCAATTTTTCTACTCAGTTGTCTTGATTACATACTTATTAATAAGACCTGTTTCTATACCTATAAGCATAGCCTCAAAGGGTTTTGTACTATCTTTAGGGATATCAGGTATAGTAAACTCTTCTTTTTTAACCAGTAAGTCACGTTCGTCATATATCTCTAATGTAAATTTTGCAAAGCGATAATTCTTTTCAGATCTGTTAGCTATCTCACCCGTAAAAAGAACATTTGAACCAAATTGATCAAAACGCACATTTCTTACAAAAAATCCACTACCAATATCTTCGAATCCATCCTTTAAAGGAGGTTTTAAAAGCTCTTTATTCGCAGGAGCACTCTTTGGTGTTTTTGAAACACCCGGTGTAAGATTTTTTTCTAGTGCGTTTACCCGTTTTTCTAAGGCTTCAACTCTTGAAACAAGATTTGAAATAACAATCTCTAACATATTTACCTTATTTGATGTGTCTTGCGCAAATAATACGGTATGGCCAAATATTGTAAAAATTATTACTATAGAAATAAAAGACTTTTTCATTCCTATCCTCACATTTAATATCTAAAAGATATACCACAAGAGATATGTTTAAAAATCATACGTTAAATTACTAATACAAATATAAATCTTCGAAGCTATTATATACAACTAAAAAATGTAATATCTTGACAAAATATAATCTAATTGTTATCTTAAATAAATATTTTTTTATATAAATAATTATATCATCTCCTCAAACACCTTCATGCGGCACATTCTAACTATTCGATACGGTGTCTTAAAGAATACATCTGATTTTTTTACCAATATTACTTCATTAAAAAAAGGTGATCAAGTTATAATTCGTTCTAATCGTGGTATAGAATTTGGCGAAGTTATTACCAAGGTTAGCGAGATAGCGGATGATACTCCCATTGAAAATCTTGGAGAAATTTTACGTAAAGCTACGGCTGATGATAAAGAAAAACAAAGAAAGATAAACAATGAAATGATACCCGTTGAGTTTAAGTTTTGTCAAAAAAAGATAAAAGAGCATAATCTCCTCATGAAACTTGCCAGTGTCGAACATTTATATGGCACTAAAAAAATTATCTTTTATTATCTTGCTAATGGGCGCGTTGATTTCAGAGAACTGGTAAAAGACCTGGCAAAAGAATATCAGGCGCGTATAGAAATGAAGCAAATCGGTGTTCGGGACGAAGCCAGGCTTTTAGCTGATTATGAGCATTGTGGGAGGGAATTATGTTGTAGATTGTTCCTCAAAAACCTTGAACCCGTTACTATGAAAATGGCAAAAAATCAAAAGGCAACGCTCGATCCCTCTAAAATATCAGGAAGATGCGGCCGTCTTATGTGTTGCCTGCGTTACGAGGATAAAGTATATGAGGATTTAAAACACGGCTTGCCAAGAAAGGGTTCCATTGTCAAGACGACAGAAGGAATCGGAGAAGTTGTTAATTGCGATGTGTTACAACAGCAAGTTACTATTGAACTGAATAACGGAAACAAAATTTGCGTGTCAACTCGTGATATTATAGATAAAGTAAGAGATTCTTTGAGACAACAGGAAACAACACCCTGCGATCAAATGTGCGGGAAAGATTATGGCCTTGAATAAGCATACATTTTATGTTACCACACCTATTTATTATGTCAATGATATACCACACATTGGACATTCTTATACAACTATTGCCGCTGATGTATTAGCCCGGTATAAAAAAGCAAAGGGGCTAGAGGTCTTTTTCTTGACCGGAACAGACGAACACGGACAAAAAATACAAAAAGCGGCTCAAATCTGTAATAAAACGCCTATAGAATTTGTGAACACAGTGGTCGATAAATTTAAAGCTCTGTGGAATGATCTTTGTATTTCCAATGATGATTTCATACGAACAACGGATGAACGGCATTGCCGGCGAGTAAAGAGAATTTTTCAGCAAATCTTCGAGAATGGAGATATCTACCTGGGAGAATATGAGGGATGGTATTGTGTTCCCTGTGAAAGCTTCTGGATTGAATCACAGCTTGAAGAGAATAAATGCCCGGAATGTAAACGAGTTGTAGAGAAAGTAAAGGAGAAGAACTATTTTTTCAGGCTCTCAAAATACAAAAATCATCTGCTGGAATATTATGATAAACACCCTGATTTTATACAACCTGAATCAAGAAGAAACGAATTATTACAGAGAATTAAATCCCAAGTCGAAGATATCAGCGTAAGCCGTTCGGCAGTAGAGTGGGGTATTCAAGTTCCCATGGATCCAACTCATACTATTTATGTTTGGATCGATGCACTTCTCAACTATATTACAGCTTTAGGGTATGATGATGATATGCAAAAATTCCAGAAATACTGGCCGGCAAGTGTTCATATTATAGGAAAAGAAATCTTATGGTTCCATGGTGTTATTTGGCCTGCCATACTTATGTCCTTAAAAATAGACTTGCCACATAAGATTTTTGCGCATGGCTGGTGGACCGTTGAAGGCCAGAAGATCTCAAAATCCTTAGGGAACGCAATAAATCCAATTCATATTATCCAATCTTATGGCACAGATGCCTATAGATATTTTTTACTGAGAGAAGTTCCTTTTGGTTTGGATGGAAACTTTTCTTACCATGCACTTATTCACCGAATAAATTCTGATTTGGGCAATGACTTGGGCAATTTATTACAACGCACATTAACCATGATTGAAAAGTATTTTCATGGAGTAATTCCCGAAGTTATAGATGAAAATGATGAATTAAAAAGGGAGTCGCAAATCACCTGCGATAAAATAGATCAGGAGATAAATCAACTCCAATTTAGCAGGGCCCTTGAGGTTATTTGGGAGTTTATACGACGTAGCAATAAATTTATCGAAGATAAAAAACCCTGGTCATTAGCTAAGACAGACATTACAGGACCTCAACTCGCTTTGGTTATTAGTTCATTAGCTATGGCTATCAGAAATATTTCTGTATTTATTTATCCATTTATGCCGACAACTACTGTCGAAATTCAACGGCAACTTGGTATCCTGCACGATACTTGTTACCCTAGCTTGGAATTTCAACAGAAATTCAAAAAAGGTACCATAGTACGAAAGGGTAAGCCCTTATTTCCGAAGATAGAACTTACGGAACTAAAAATTGCTTCATTATAATTTGTAAATTCATTACAAAAATTTTTCTTAATGGTTGGAGAATGTATATGACAAAAGCATGGAATAAGATAAAGGAAATTATTAAAAAAGATCCCCGCTATTCCCCTACTGCCTACCAGTTTGTATTTGAGGCGCTTGACTATACTACAAATATGTTAGGTAAAGACCAGCATAAGACATCTGATAAGGATCGCCATGTAACGGGAAAACAACTTATGGAGGGCATTAGACAATATGCATTAAAGCAATTCGGTTTTATGGCATTAACCGTATTTGGACAATGGGGTATAAAACAAGATACAGACTTTGGAAACGTCGTTTTTAATTTAGTAGAAAGCGGTCTTATGGGAAAGACAGAAACAGATTCTAAAGATGATTTTAAAAATACTTATGATCTCAAGAAAGTCTTTGATGAAGAATTCAAGTTAGATGGAAAATATGATATTCGGCTATCATTAAATGCCTTGGGAATCAAGAAAAGATAACTATTTCGCATCTTTAACACACCGGAATCCAACATTGTTATCTCTTCCCTCAGGATAACTACAACTTCTATAGGCGCTTCTTAGGATATAGTGATGATTTACCCATGATCCTCCTCTAACTACGCGGAATTTCCCTTCCTCATACCAATCTTCGCACCACTCCCACACATTTCCCGCCATATCAAAACAATCATAAGGGCTTGCGCCTCCCTTTCGATTCTCAATAGGAGCCGGAGCGCCTGTATTTGGGTCTAAGTTATACACAGCTTTCGTGCTATCGGGTTGTACATTTCCCCATGGATATTCTCTGCCGTCAACACCGCGTGCTGCTTTTTCCCATTCTATTTCTCTCGGAAGCCGTTTACAGGCCCATTTTGCATAAGCAACAGCATCATTCCAGCTAACACCAACAACAGGTTGTAACGGATTATTGAATCTTTTGTTATTCCAAAAGAAAGGTTCTCTGGCCCCTGTAGCATCGACAAACTTCTTATATTGAGAATTAGTTATTGGAAATTTATCGATATAAAAGGCATCGACATATACCGTCTTTCGTTCTTCACCCATAATAAAATTACCTTCCGGAACAAGAACCATCTGAGAGCTATCTTTCTCATTCATAATGTTACCCAACAGCGACATAACTATCCATCCATATTATCAAATTATCAAAGATAAGGCTTGTCTATTTTCCAATTTCTGCCTTTCGTCCTACAGCTAACGGTATCCTTACTATATCTCCCTCTTTTATATTATGCAGCCGAAACCACCCCTCCTTCATTTCTAATGCATACTGAACTTTTTCCCTTGAGACATGAGTATCTAGACTATGCGGACTCATAGTGTCTATTTGTATAATCCTTCCGTCGGCCTTAATAAAGGCTATCGAAATAGGTATGCGGGTATCTTTCATCCAAAACGAGAGAATCTCCTCTTTTGGAAAAACAAATAACATACCCTCGTTATCCTCCAGTTTATTTCGGTACATTAAACCTACAATTCGCTCTTCAGGTGTAATTGCCAGTTCTACTTCTAATTCCATTCCGCCTACATTTATCGGTGCTACCCTGTTTCTTTTCACCTCACTATAACAAATTGCGCAAGAACCGCTATATACTATACCTCCAGAAATACAGAGCATAATAATAAAAAGATGATTCCATTCTTTTACCCATAGAAAACTATGTTTATTCATGGATGTTTTATCCAAAATTCAGAACTCTAGTCGTTTACCACACGGAATATTTTACGAGCACAAAAACTAAAGTCAAATTATTTCTAAACTTGACTTGCTTAAACCAAAGAGATATAGTGCAACGATGCGCTTACACAAACTATCTTTTGAAATCTTCAACACGATAAATAAATATCAGCTTATTCAATCACATACTACTATTATTATAGGGGTATCAGGTGGACCCGATTCTGTTGCCCTCCTAAAAATTCTCCATTCCATTAATACCGTTAAGAATCTCAATTTACGTATTTTCGTTGCTCATCTTAATCATCAGCTCCGTGGAGAATCTTCAGAAAAAGATGCGCAATTTGTCCAAAACTTATCCAGAGACCTTTCTCTGCCTTTCATTGTAAAAAGCATTAATATTCAAGAAATCTCAAACCAAACAAAAAGTTCAATTGAAGAAACAGCCCGCAAAGAAAGATATGCATTTTTTATGGAATTAGCACAAGAATATAATGCCCTTACCGTATCAACCGGGCATACAGCAGATGACAATGCAGAAACGCTCCTTCATCGTATAATCAGGGGAACCGGCCTTCCTGGACTTGGGGGAATTCCTATAAAACGCCCACTTACCAGAGATTCCACAATACAACTCGTTCGTCCGCTTCTCTTCACCTGGAGAAGTGAAATTATTGAATATCTTAAAAAAGAACGGCAAAATTACAGAATAGATATGTCCAACTATGAGACGATATACTCCCGGAACAAGATAAGACTCGGCTTAATTCCATTACTAGAAAATCAATATAATAAAAATATCAAAAATTCTCTCATACAATTATGCCAAATCCTCGCTGCTAATAACGAATACTTAGAATTAGAAGCAAAAAAAATATTAAAAGACTCTACCAGAGAAAGAACTCATGATTCATACAGCATTGATACCCATTTTTTAACAAAACAACCTCAAATATTACAGTATTTGATGCTTCAAGAAATATTCATTATCATGAGGGCGTCACTAAAAGAAATTAAATATAAGCATTATATAAAGATACTTGATGAAATAATCAAAACCGGAAAAAGACGGTATTTCCAGTTACCTGGCAAACTCTATTTATGGCATGAACATGGTATACTCTCTGTTAAAAAAGAATTCTTACACAAATCATGCATACCGCAAATATCAAAAACTGCTATACAAGTACCCGGAATGACGTCGATTCATCCTTTAGGATATTTGGTATCTGAGATATTAGATATTCAAGATATATCGTTAGAAGTATACAAAAAAACGAAAACAAAAGACGAAGAAGTTTTTGACTTACAAAATCTTACGATGCCACTCATGGTAAGATTGCGGAAAAAAGGCGATACGATTTCTCCCTTAGGCACACATGGATACAAAAAGCTTAAAGATCTGTTCATTGATAAAAAAATTCCGGTAAAAGAACGTGATGCCATTCCCATAGTTGTAATGAACGATCAACCTATTTGGGCTATTGGTATATGTATCGATAATACCGTAAAGGTTACGTCTACCACGAAAAAAATTTTAAAATTAACCTTTAACAGGTCAAATAACGAGCAAGATAACAAGTAAGAAATACTCCCCTGCCAAACTTTTCACCGGTTACTCACCCTATATTCAAAGTGTTAATTCCTATTCACCAATAATCTTTTCAAAACCAGCGTCCCCTTTAAGCCTTAAAAGATCCGGATTGCTTTTTGCTATATTCTTATATCCCGGATTTAACTCAATCGCCTTCTTCAGCGAATTCAAGGCGTCTTCTTTATATAAAAGCAAAGCTTGTGCACAGGCCTTGTTGAACCATGCTGCATCAAAGTCTGGCTTTATCCTTAAAGCCTGATTATAAGCCTCTATAGCTTCCTTATGGTTTCCCACAACATCTAACAGGAGGCCTTTATTATTTAAGGCTCCAAAAAAATCTGGTTTTGTCTTGATTGCTTTATCATAAGCATCAAGCGCCTCTAGCTGTTTTCCTATTTCCTCAAATACATAACCTTTATAATTCCATGCCTCATGTACATTTCCACTCAGCGTTGCTGCTTTATCAAAGGCATTCAATGCCTCTTCATATTTTTTTAACTGTACAAGACACAACCCTTTATTTATCCATAAACTAAAGACATCTGGCTTTAAGCTAAGCGCCTTTTCAAATACCTTAACGGCCTCTTCATAGTTTTGGAGTTGTATAAGAGCAAGACCTTTATTACTAAGGGCCTCGTATTTAATCTTTGCCAGGCGCGGTATATTCATAGCTTCTTCATCTGTAATTATCTGCGCTACTTTATCAAAAGATTTCATGGCCTCCATAAACCTTCCTAATCGTAAGAGAGCCCATCCTTTGCTATTCCATACTTGCGGATAATCCGGCCTTAGTTTTATCGCATTATCAAGTACTTTTATCGCAGCTTCATAGCGCCCCATGTGGAATAGTTCACCGCCCTTATTTGTCATAGTCTCGTAAGAATCAGGCTGAATCTGCAATGCTTTTTCATATGCTAAGATAGCATCCTCATGTTTTCCGGTGCGAGATAATGCCAGGCCCTTATTCGTCCATGCACCGTAAGAATTCGGCTGAATCTCTATGGTTTTTTCGTATGCAGCAAGCGCTTCCTCATATCGTCCTAAGGCATCCAAGGCAAGCCCTTTCCCATTCCAGGCTCCATAAGAATCAGGCTTCAACTCAATGGCCTTATTAAAGGCATAAACGGCATCCTCATATTTCCCAAGATCTGCAAGGGTAAATCCCTTATCAGCCCATGCTGCATGTTCAGAAGGCTTTATTTCAATAGCCTGATCATAAGCATGGACAGCTTCTTGGTATTTGCGTAATCTTACAAAACAATTACCCTTATTAATCCATGCTTCATAATATTTTGGGTTAATTGCAATAGCCTTATCGTATGCATCTAACGCTTCATTTCTTCTCTCAGGAATTTTTGCCAAAGCCAAGCCCTTATTATTCCACGCCTCATATGCATCAGATTTTATCTTTATAATACGATCGTAGGTATCAATTGCCATATCAATACTTCCAATATGATCAAGGACATTCCCTTTATTGTATAATGCGGTAACATAGTCAGGTTTGATCTCCAAAGCCTTATCAAATGCCTTAACAGCCTCGTCATATCTCCCGGCATGATCCAGGACTCTCCCCTTCATATACCAGGCCTCATAGTAGTCCGGCTTATATTGAATTGCCTTCTCAAATGATTCTATGGCATCTGCATACTTACCAAAGTAATCAAGGATAATTGCTTTATTGTACCAGGCCTCAAAGGCGTCAGGTTTTATCTGAAGGGCATTTTCATAAGCATCAAATGCTTCTTGATACATCTGATTACGAACGAAATCATTCCCTTTATGAATAAATGCCTCGTAATTTTCCGCAGCAAGCAATATACCCTCTGACCAGAAGAGTATAATAATAAAAACCTGTATACCTATCATTCTTCTTGCCATGATGACCTCCCTCGCCTTTAAGTGAAAATGGCATTAACCCACACATGAGCTGTGGGTGGCTATTTAATAGTCGTGATATCACCATCTTCCAGGATATAGGGAAAATTATTTCCGCATCGTGTTGTTAATCTTCCCGTATAGACCACAGTCTCACCATCCTGAAATTTTAATATCTTATCCTTTTTTGATAAACTGATTTTTAATTCTACAGATTCGTTTTCTTTTTGCATCATTCCTATTCGTAAACCAGATGCAACATTTAAATTTTTATAAACAATCTGACCTGTCCAACTGACATATTTACCCTGATATTTTCCCCATGCTTCATCCTTTTGTATCTCCGATAAACTACTTTCACTGCCAAACAGAGCGTTTAAATCTTCAAAAGACTCTACAAGAAATATCCTTTTGGGTCCTTGGGAAATAGGTATTACATCAGGATTTTCAATTAATTCCTGCCTGCTTAAAGGTTTTGGCTCTGTATTCTCAATTCCAAGCACATCTCCATCTTCGAGCTTATAGGGGAATATCCTTGTCACCCGTGAATCGAGTTTTCCCGTATATGTCACGGTATTTCCGTATTTTACCGGAGAAAAATGCCCTTTATTGGCAGGGTTTAGCTTTACCTCAACGCTGGTGTCGCCATGGGTTACTCCCATCATCCACCCCGTTACCAAACCCCATCCAATGTAATTCACCACCCCATTCCACCGAACTTTTTTACCTATACATCGACTCCACAAATTCTCCTTTTGCTCATCTGACAAATCACTCACCATTCCAAAGATATTATTAAATTCTTCAAAACCCATATCAATATAACCGTCGTTAGTTTCCACGATAACAACACCATATTTCGATACGATAACCCGTTTCCCGCTCATGGCAAAGGTATGCGGAACAGCTCCCGGTGACGTACCTTCTGTCTTTTTAAACCCTTCTTCTCCTTCAGCAGCAATATTTTCAACCTTTGGCGCTGTTCCTTCATGAAATAGGCGATCAAATTCTTTTTGATATTTTATTACTATCTTCGCTTCTTCGGTAAAAAATGCGTTGCCATGATTAAACTTACCCACCTTTTCTTTCCAATTATACGATCCAATCATTAGCAATTTACAATCGAAAATGGCAAAATTATTATGCATAATTCCCTCTTGAACTACTATCTTCGTTGCAAGTTGCTTTTCCTTGTAAAGATTCAACATCAGCCCGCTTGTTAAAGTACGCCTCCTGCCTGCTACAATTCTAACCTGCACCCCCCGCTGTTGCGCCTTCCTAAGGGTATTTAAAATATCTTTTGAGGTTATGTCAGATACTGCAATGTCGATAGATTCCTTCGATTCTTCAACTGCACGTAACATTCTCTTCTTGATATCCTGATGCGTAAAATATGCATCCGACGAAAATGCGTTATGTTGTGCATAGAGGACAACTGATACAACAACGAATAGTATAGAGGCCTTCTTCCAATCCATAAATTCCCCTTCTCTTGTTATTTCATTGGAACAAAATAGGTATTAATTCCTGTTTCATAAGGGTACTTATATAAACCCTGTATTTTTAGCTTCAGGATATTTGCGATGAGGTTAATAATGAGAATTATCTGTCAATATTGATTCAAACATGCGGATAGATCTCATGCTTCGACATATGTATTAAGATTAAGGTAGCCCTTATGAATTTCGGGAAACGAAGCTTGCTCCTATAAAATCAAGGGTTACCCCAGTATTTTTCATGAGATTCAACAGTGAAGATATATTCTATCAATGCGGAATAGAGATTGCAAGCACTATAGAAGTATCCCTGAGTTTTGATTTGACAAAAAAATATATCTTGCATAGAATTCATTTAAAGAAAGGCCGTTTAGGATTTAAACTTTTATTTTGAAGGAGGTCTTCATGGGCAACAAATTAGGAAAATTTTATCTTCGTCCTCTTTTCGTAGTAGCTTTTAGTCTTTGCTTCGGAATCGGTATGTATCTGTCTTATGGAGCCGTAGTATGCGCTGCAAATAAACAGACACATGAAGCTGACGCAGATGCGCTTGCCACAGCCGTGCATCTTGAACATGTATTCCAAAATGTGGTTAATCAGGTTAAACCCGCAGTAGTCTCAATCACTTCTGTAAAAACCTTTAAACATAGTCAGCAGCAAAGACAGCGGCAAATGCCAAATGATCGGTTTCATTCACCTTCACCCAGATCAGAGCCTGACCAGGAAGATGAAGGCGATCCATTCCGTCAGTTCAGAGATTTTTTTGGCGATGATTTTTTTGACAGGTTCTTTAAACCACGATTTCCTGAAGGCGACTTTAAAATACAAGGCCTTGGTTCAGGGGTAATTATAGACAGTGAAAAAGGATACATTATAACGAATAACCATGTAGTAGAAGATGCCGATGAACTCAAGGTTACCTTGGGAGACAAAAGGGAATTTGATGGGAAGGTTATCGGTACCGATCCTCAAACAGATATTGCTGTAGTAAAAATAGAAGGAGATAATTTGCCTTTAGCGAAGCTCGGTGATTCTGATACCATTCAGGTTGGACAATGGGCTATCGCTATTGGAAATCCTTTCGGTTTATCACAAACAGTTTCTATCGGTGTCATTAGCGCTACGGGAAGAGCCAACGTCGGTGTCGCACAATATGAAGATATGATTCAAACGGACGCAGCTATCAACCCTGGTAATAGCGGTGGTCCTCTTGTCAGCATACGAGGCGAGGTAATGGGTATCAATACCGCCATATTTACCAGAAGTGGTGGTTATCAGGGTATCGGGTTCGCCATACCCGTGAACATGGTAAAAATTGTTATGAAGGATCTTATAGAAAAAGGGAAAGTTACCCGGGGATGGCTGGGCGTTGTTATCCAGGATATCGACCCCGCTCTGGCAAAGTCGTTTAATGTTACCGTTACAGAAGGTGTTCTGGTAAGTGATGTTCAGGAAAATTCCCCTGCACAGGAAGCCGGACTTGAGCGTGGAGATATTATCACAGAATACGAAGGAAAGCCTATTCGGGATGTAAATCATCTCCGTAATACCGTTGCTCAAACAGAAGTCGGAAAAAAAGTAAAAATGAAAGTCCTGAGGGACGGCAAAGAAAAAGAATTATCCATCAAGATTGGCGAACAACCAGCAGAATTATTTGCCATTGGACCAGGCGGTACACCTCCTCTTGAAAAGGAACAGAAAGAACTTGGAATGACGGTGCAAAATCTTACAAAAGAGATTGCCAAAAATCTGGGTATTGAAGATGAGAGTGGTGTAATAGTCTCAAATATCCAGCCAGGAAGCCCTGCCGGCATGTCAGATATAAGAGAAGGCGATATTATTAAGGAAGTAAACAGAAAGAAGATTAGCAATGTCACAGAATTTAAAAAGGCATTAAATGAGGCAGATAAGGAAAAAGGTATCCTTATGCTGGTAAAACGAGGAGAATTTTCCCGGTATGTTATTATTAAAATAAAGGGAAAATAAGTTCCTGCTCTGGAAATTCACCGTTATAAAAACCAAAACCCCCTGAACCTCCTTTTATGAAAAAGGAAAGTTAAGGGGGTTTTATTATTTCTCAGACTGACCCCATTATCATATCAAGCAAGAAAACAGACTAAACCGGGCTTTATCCCTCCTATGGCCTTGCTGATACTTGAGTAGTAACAACTTGTCCTTTTACTTTTGTATCCCTGCCATAAGGTGATATTTCTCTTAATCTTCTAATAATGGGCGGAAGATGTTCGATAATGAAATCAACGTCTTCCATCGTGCTATATCGGCTTAAGCTTAACCGTACCGAGCCATGTACCGCAGTAAAAGGAACACCCATAGCCCTTAGTACATGGGAAGGTTCCAGAGAGCCGGAAGTACAAGCAGACCCGGATGAAGCGCAAATGCCTTTTTCATTGAGCAATAGCAAAATCGCTTCACCTTCTACAAACTCAAAACTCAAATTTGTAGTATTGGGAAGACGGTGTATTTTATGCCCGTTTAATCTGGCATCTGGCGCCTTTTCGAGTATTTCGTTCTCCAGCTTATCCCTTAATAATTTTACACCATTCTGTTCCTCCACCAGGTGCTTTTTTGCCAATTCACATGCCTTGCCAAGCCCTATGATTGACGGAACATTCTCCGTGCCACCACGGCGATTTTTTTCCTGATGTCCACCAATGATAAAAGGAGCAAAGGTAATTCCCTTTCTAATAAAAAGCGCACCTACTCCCTTTGGAGCATGCAATTTGTGCCCGGAGAGTGTTAAGAGATCTATCGTACTCTTTGAAAGGTTTATCGGTATCTTGCCCACGGCCTGCACGGCATCTGTATGCAATAAAGAGCCTTTCTGCTTCACAATATTGCCGATTTCCTCTATAGGGAAAATCACTCCTGTCTCATTGTTTGCATACATAATCGATACAACTGCCGTATCTTCTTTTATTGCATCCGCTAATTCATTGAGGTTAAGCATCCCATGCGTATCTACACCTAACTCTGTTACATGATAACCATTCTGAGCCAGATACTTGCATAAGTTGTAGACAGCGGAATGCTCTACTCTTGAAGTTACGATATGTCTCTTGTGCGGGTTTGCCTTAAGTATCCCTAAAATGGCTGCATTATCGCTTTCTGTGCCACAGCTTGTAAATATAACTTCTCCAGGATCGGCGCCAATAAGCTCTGCCACTTGTTGTCTTGCACTATCAATCTTTTTTGCTACCTGGCCACCAAAGGTATGCATACTTGAAGGATTCCCATAATATTCTGTAAAATAAGGCAGCATGGTTTCTACAACCTCAGGAGCAACCATTGTCGTAGCATTATTGTCCGCATATACAAATTTCATGAGGACACCTCCTCGACGATAAGCGAATCTGTTACAAATTCCCTTAATTTTGCCTCTACGGTTGATTTCAACGTAACCTTTGAGCTGGGGCACTCTACGCAGCTTTTCCGAAAAGAGACCGTAACACGGTCACCATCTATATCGATCAGTTCAATATCGCCTCCATCAGCCTGAAGAGTAGGACGAATATCCCTTTCAATAACTTCTTGTACCATCTTCATTTTTTGAATATTTGTCAATCTTTTAGCAGGACTCTTCGCAATCATTACCTTCTCCTTTTCTTTTTGCCAAACTTCATCTATAATGGCCTGAATTTGGGGATGGCATGAGCGGCACCCACCTCCCGCCTTGCAGAAATTAGTAACCTGCTCAATGGTGGTTAATTTATGTTCTCTAACCTCATGGGCAATTTTATTATCTGTCACACCAAAACATTTACAAACAATAGTCCCTTCATCAACGGGTTTCTCTATTTTTTGTCCCCGATAATTGGCAATAGCCGCTTCCAGAGCTTCGCGTCCCATTACAGAACAATGCATCTTTTGCTCAGGAAGCCCGTCCAAATACTCAGCAATATCATTATCGGTAATTTTTGCAGCCTCGCTTAACGTCTTTCCCTTGACCATCTCTGTCAAGGCGCTGGCAGAGGCTATGGCGCTTCCACACCCAAATGTTTTAAACTTTGCATCGGTAATACGACCAGATCCGTCCAGTTTTAACATCAACTTTAATGCATCCCCGCAGGCAAGACTTCCAACTTCACCAACAGCATCTGGGTCTTCAATATCGCCCACATTTCTTGGATGGAAAAAATGGTCTTTAACCTTTTCAGAATAATCCCACACCTCTTATTCCTTTCCCATTAAATTATTTTAGTAAACTATAGTATAACTATATTCTTTTATACCAATAATGTCAAGTTTACCCTGCCTCGTCTAATTCAAACTCATACATCTCTCTCTTATTCGCTAACATATACACCGAAAGTAAAGGTATCAAGACTCCTTGATACAAAGATAGCTTGACATTCATAAACAGGGGCTTTATAATCGTAAGATGCCTGGAATTTTATAATTAGAACATAGTATAGCATGATTTGGGGTAAACTTATGAACATTCGTATAAAAGTTGGCACGGTTGAAAAAGAATCTGCAGAAATACTCGCTTTTTACCTATATGAAGACCTACCGATAGCGGATGATATGCTCACGTATTGTGATAATGCCTTACATAACATTGTATCCGAGTTAATAAAGAAAAAGGAATTTGTTGCTAAACTTAATAAGACACTTATTCTCCCAACGTATGGGAAAATACCTGCTAAGCGTATCATGCTGGTAGGCCTTGGCAAGAAAAAAGAGGTAACTTTAGATAAAGTAAGGCAAGCTGCAGGTACTACAGCCAGTATAGTATACGATATAGGAATTGGGGAAGTTACCAGCGTAATCGATTCAATCGATATGCCTGCTTCTCCTGAGTGGTATCAGGCTTACACGGAAGGATGTCTACTTGCTCTCTATACATTTCAAAAATATAAATATGTACTACCAGAAGAGAAAAAAGAGCTCAAAACAATTACCCTCCTTTTATCTCATAAAGAAACATCAAAACCTGCCCAGGAAGGTGTCAAACATGGACAAATTATTGCAGATGCTGTCTGTTTTACCCGTGATTTGATCAATACACCAGCGCAGGATAAAACCCCAACCATTTTAGCCAATACTGCAAAAAAATTGGCCGGAGAGACAGGCGTTCATTGTAAAATAGTATCAACGCCGGAATTAAAAAAATTAGGCATGGGTGGTATATTGGGTGTTTCACAAGGTAGTAATCAACCACCAAAACTTATTATCCTTGAATATAATATACACGCTAAAAATCAAGATACGATTATATTCGTTGGAAAAGGAATTACTTTCGACTCGGGTGGAATTTGTATAAAACCAGCAAAAGATATGGATCAAATGAAAAGTGATATGTCCGGCGCTGCTGCAGTTATGGGCGCTATGAAAGCTATATCCAAAATGAGACTACCTCAGCGTATCATTGGCCTTATTCCCTGCACAGAGAATATGCCTGGCAGTTCAGCAATAAAACCCGGTGATATTGTAAAATTTTATTCTGGCAAGACTGCAGAAGTTGTAAATACTGACGCAGAGGGGCGCCTTATCCTCGCTGATGCATTGGGATATGCGGAAGACTATAAACCTGATGCTGTTATTGATTTAGCCACCCTTACCGGATCTTGCGTAGTTGCCCTGGGCACAATTGCCACAGGTATGGCAGGAAACAATGAAGAGCTGAAAAAAAGGATTAGGATTGCCGGAGAAAAATCCTGGGAAAGGGTTTGGGAACTGCCTCTCTGGGATGAATATCAAGAGTACATCAAGAGTGATATTGCAGATATTAAAAATACAGGAGGCCCTCATGCAGGGGCAATTACAGCAGCGTGCTTTTTAAGCAAATTTACCGAAAAATACCCTTGGGTGCATCTTGATATTGCCGGCACCTCCTGGTGCGATAAAAATACTGCCTACACCCGGAAAGGGGCTTCAGGTGTTGGCGTCAGGCTGCTCATTCAACTCATCCAGGACTGGACCCGATTCTCATAGGGAAAAAACCCCTCGTTGCATCTACCTCCGTTTACTTTTGCAGATGTCTTTTGTGTTGATACCCATCGGTATAAATTTCTGAAAATTTTATTTCATAAAACAGGCCTGGTTTATCCATCCTGTATAGATCATAATGACGAAAGAAAATAATAATTCAAATAATATCATCGCTATCCGTGGCGCCAGAGAACACAATCTCAAAGGAATTAATATCGATATCCCACGGGACCGGCTCGTTGTTATTACCGGTATCAGTGGTTCTGGAAAATCATCCCTCGCTTTTGACACAATTTACGCAGAAGGTCAACGCCGGTATATTGAGAGCCTTTCCTCTTACGCACGGCAATTTTTAGATCAAATACAAAAACCTGACGTAGAACTTATTGAGGGTCTTCCGCCCACCATTGCCATTGAGCAACGTACCTGCCCACCGAGTCCGCGCTCAACGGTGGCAACTGTTACTGAAATTTATGATTATTTGCGTTTACTGTATGCAAAAATTGGCACTCCTTATTGTTATCATTGTAAATGTATTATTTCCCGCCAAAGTATTGATCAGATGGTCCAAAGGATAATGGAAATTCCTCAAGGAACCAAGGTTATGCTTCTTGCACCACTTATCAAAGGTAAAAAGGGCGAACACCGGGAGGTATTTCAGTCAATAATGCAAAAGGGTTATGTACGTGCCCGTGTTAATAATGCCATTATGGATCTTAAGGCCATCCCAAAATTAGCAAGGTATAAATCCCACGAGATTGATGTAATTGTGGACCGGTTGATCATAAAAGACGATATACAGGCACGTCTGTATGATTCAATAGAAACGTGCCTCCAATTAGGCGAAGGAGTTATGTTGGTAAGCCAGGAGCATGAGAAAACCTGGATAGATTCTATCCTGAGTGAACGTTATGCCTGTCCTGAGTGTGGAAGGGGTTACGAGGAATTAACGCCACGCATGTTTTCATTTAATAGTCCTTATGGTACATGCCCTAGTTGTGATGGACTTGGGAATACCCTTGATTTTGACCCGGAACTAGTCGTCCCTAATAAACAACTTAACATCAAAGAAGGGGCTATTGATGCCTGGCAAAACTGGGGATCGCTAACTCAAACTCATTACGATAACCAAATTACGGCATTCTCAAAAATTTTCCCAAATTCTCTGAACGTACCCTTTGAAAAATTAAGCAAAGAAGTTACAGACGCCTTGTTCTTTGGTATACAAGATTTTGAAGGAGTAATTCCTAACCTCAGGCGCATCTATGAAAAAACAACCAGCGAGCGCATTATCAAGCGTCTTTCCAGCTATAGGGGTTATAGAATCTGCGCATCTTGCAATGGAGCCAGGTTGCGTCCTGAGTCCCTCTCAGTGAAAATTCATGAGAAATCGATTCATGAAATTATGGATCTAACCACAGAAGAAGCCTTTCATTTCTTTAATGCTTTGAAGTTACATAACCAACAAATAATTATTTCTCAGCAAATTCTCAAAGAAATTCAAAACAGGCTTTCCTTTATGATAGATGTAGGACTACATTATTTAACTCTGGGGCGCAGCAGTGATACTCTTTCCGGGGGTGAGGCACAAAGAACACAGCTTGCCAAACAGATAGGATCAGGTCTTGTCGGAATTTGTTATGTACTCGATGAGCCAACAATAGGACTTCATCCGAGAGATAATGAACACCTTCTGCAAACCTTATATACATTACGAGATAAGGGAAATACCGTTATCCTTGTGGAACATGACGAAGATACCATTCGCCACTCAGATTATATTATCGACCTCGGTCCTGGCGCAGGGGAAAAAGGCGGCAGTATTGTTGCCCAGGGTACCCTGAAAGAAATCACTCACAATCATACATCATTAACCGGGCAATATCTCAACCAAACATTTAAAATTGAACTTCCCGACAAAAGAAGAAGCGTCCAGTTAGAAAACTCTATCGAAATAAAAGGAGCCCGCGCTCATAATCTAAAATCCATCCATGTAAAAATTCCCTTAAAAACCTTTTGCTGTGTCACGGGTGTATCCGGCTCCGGGAAAAGTACACTCGTTAACGATATTCTCCTTCGTTCCCTTAAGAAACTGTTATACAACAGTCATGATCTGCCAGGAGAACATGACGAGATTCTTGGTATTGAGCACATTGACAAAGTTATAGAAATTGATCAATCTCCAATAGGACATACTCCGCGCTCGAATCCCGCAACCTATACAAGGGCATTTGATTTGATTCGTTCCCTCTTTGCGCAAATTCCGGAAGCGAAGATCCGTGGTTACACAGCAGGAAGGTATAGCTTTAATATCAGTGGCGGACGATGTGAAGTCTGCAAAGGACAGGGAATTAAAAAAGTAGAGATGCATTTTCTTCCTGATATGTACGTTACGTGCGAAGAGTGTGGGGGAAAAAGATACAACAAAGCGACACTGGAGGTTACTTACAAAGATAAAAGCATTTCAGATGTTCTCGATATGCGTATTGAAGACGCCTATCTTTTTTTCAAAAATATTCCCAAGATTGAACGCATTGTAAGAACACTTAAAAACGTTGGGCTGGGATATATTAAACTGGGGCAGTCCAGCACATCTCTCTCTGGAGGAGAGTCGCAGAGAATCAAACTTGCCACTGAACTCTCTAAACAAGCGACGGGAAAAACACTCTATATTCTCGATGAGCCGACAACAGGACTACACTTTGCTGACATACAACAGCTTCTTAAGATATTACATCAGCTTGTCGATTTGGGCAATACGGTTCTCGTGATAGAACATAATTTGGACGTTATTAAAACAGCAGATTACCTTATTGATTTAGGTCCAGAAGGTGGCGCAAACGGAGGTGAGATAGTTGCAGCAGGCACACCGGAACAGATTGCAAAGATTGAAAGATCCTATACAGGAAGATTTTTAAAAAAAGCCCTTTCCTAACCCTTTTTATGTATCGGAAGATACCCGTCAAGACCATCCTCCCATAATGTCTTTGTTCCTCTTTTTACCGCTTCCTTCATGATCTCATTAGAATCTTTATGGGATATGATAAGCCGCCGGATGGCATCATCAACATATAAAAATTCGGCAATACACTTTCTTCCCTTAAACCCCAAATTGTTACATGCATCGCAACCTCTGGATTTGTATAAAGGCTCTCCCTCTTTCAATCCCGCTGTTTTACGTAAATCTTCTCCTGGTATATAGGACTCACGGCATTGCGTGCATATCTTCCGCACTAATCGCTGCGCAAGGATACCAATAATACACGAAGAGATCAAATAGTCTTCCATTCCCATATCAATTAAGCGAGTAAAGGCTGAAGCTGAATCGTTTGTATGCAATGTCGAGAAAACAAGATGCCCGGTTAAGGCAGCCTGAATGGCAATAGAAGCCGTCTCCCGGTCCCGGATTTCACCAATGAGAATAATATCAGGATCGTGCCTCAAAATAGATCGCAGTCCGGAAGCAAAAGTCAGATCAATCTGTGGGTTTACCTGTATCTGATTTACATCTTCCATACTGTATTCGACGGGGTCTTCTACCGTTACAATCTTTATCTCGGGAGAAACTAGTTCTTTAAGAACCGCATATAAAGTCGTTGTCTTTCCGCTTCCTGTGGGTCCGGTTACCAGCAACATACCCTCAGGTTTATTCACCATACGCCGAAACTTACCCAAAAATTCCTGACTAAACCCCAGGGCTTCCAGATCAAGTGTTACTGCTGTTCTGTCCAGAATTCTCATGACAACCCCCTCGCCATGACTCATCGGGATAATAGAGACCCTCAAATCTATCTCCTTCCCGGCTACCTTCATCTTGATTCGGCCATCTTGCGGGAGCCGCTTCTCGGCAATATTTAACTTAGCCATAATCTTAATACGCGAAATTATAGCGTTATAAATTTCCCGGGGAGGCGGCGTAAGCTCTCGTAAGACACCATCTACACGATACCGCAGTCGCGCATTCTTCTCAAAAACTTCTAAATGGACATCACTTGCCCCTATCTCGATAGCTTTTGTTAAGGTATTATTCACCAGGCGTATAACCGGCGCCTCAGATGCCATATCCCTCAATTGTTCTACATCTTCCATCACCTCAATACTGGAGGTGACTGTATCCTCTTCTTTAATCTCACCCTCATAAAGGGTCTCAAGAGAAGCCAGGATATCCTTCTCACAACCAACAAACACGTTAACCTGCTTGTTAGTAGACAATGCAATTGTCTCTATGAGGAGTGAATCCTGCGGATCTGCAAGAGCAACATCCAGTATTCCATTGTGCAGATTGAGCGGAAGCACACGGTTTGATACCAAAAATACCTTTGGCACATTTTCCACCAATGGATAACGATCCTCTTTTTTCTTTTCCCAAATTGGCAACAGGAGCAATTTACTGTGGGCAAGCCGAAGATCTTCTTCTGAAATAGTCCCTAAATCGATTAGGATACGCCCCAACTTCTGTCCTGTCTGTTTTTGGACTTCAATGGCACGGTCCAGATCAGCTCTTGTTACCTTGCCAATTTCAAGTAACACATCACCAATAGTATACGTTGCTGTTAGATCCATAGGTTACATAACACATGCTTTATAAAGATAAAAAATGTATAGTATGTACAAAGACGCTTACCAAAATCGCCATTAATCTATCTGAAGAATACCTGCTTATTCCCAGCTTGCTACGTCCTTATCTTCACCTTCTCCTCCGGGGTTACCATCTGCACCATGCGAAACGATATCGTAATCTCCATGCTCACCTGGATAGAGATAGGCATAATTGTTTCCCCAGGGGTCTTTCGGGACAAATTTCTTTTTTAAATACGGACCTTTCCAATTAACGACACCCTGTGGTTGTGTAACCAGGGCATCTAAACCCTGTTCCTGCGTCGGGTATTTTGTGGTATCAAGTTTATACATCTCTAAAGCACTTGAAAAACCCTCGATCTGCTGTTTAGCAACCGTTTGGCGTGATTCACCAACACGACCGATCATTTTAGGCCCAATCAATGCGGCAAGCAGCCCAATAATAATCATTACAATCAATAACTCAAGCAAAGTAAAACCGTCTTTTTTTAATACCCGCAGTACAAGTTTCTTTCCCATTTTTACATCACTCCATATAATTTGAAGAATCTAGAAATTTTGTTGTTTCTCTGATAGGAGAAACAATGAAACACATAAGATCTCATACCTAGACAAATCGAATATGTTCATATTTATTCATTTCTTCTCTCCTCATAAGAAAATTCTTTTTCTTCATATAACGTGTCATCCTCATAAAAATCGTCATCTAAGGTTTCTTCATCAGATACAATTTCTACGAACGTATCAAAATCCTCTTTTTTATCAACAGGTATACGTTGTAGTATTTCCTTTTCGCTCAATACATCGCTGTTTCTTGCATAGCGCACAGTCTGATCCATTTCTTCATTCATTCTGAAATAGACCAACCCGCCTAATGGTTCTACGTGTAATATGGCTGTTGTTTTGTCACAAACAAAACCTACTATTTCCTCTTGCGCAGTCCCATTCGGATAAAATTCGAATGTCTTTGTTTTTTCATTCCGGGCCTCAATTTTGTTAGTAAAAATCTGTATCTCGGGAGGTAACTGAAGCACCTTTTTATCCTCGTTCCAAAAGTATCCATTATGGAGGTCAAGGGCAACATAGGTTGTTCCGGCAGTTGATATCGCCTTAATACGCGCTTCTCTAAAAAAGAATACGATATCCGACATTTTTTTCTTAAAATTAAGGGATTCGAGAGATCCCGCATATCTGGGCAAGGCTACACCGGCAACGATTCCTATAACAACTAAAACAACGATTAATTCAATTATCGTAAAGCCCCGGTTATTTTTCACGGCATCTATCTCTCTTTACCAACCATGTATTTTAAGTATATTTATGGATAAATCTCATGTGGCTATCTCCAATAAAATATCCGGTAGATTGCCGTATGTATATGAAATGTTACAGGACAGAAATTATAAGTTATACGTGCTTATTCGTGTAAATTCTCGTGGCTTAACTGTCACTATGTGGAATACTGCTTTCCAGAATGGCGTTTACTAACCCGGGGATGGTGTATTCCTTGGCTTTGATAGTAATACGGAATCCCAATTCTTCTGCGGTTTGGGTAGTAATAGGGCCGATGCTGGCATACTGAACTTTTCCATTCAACGAAGCGATGTTTTTCTCACCAATGATTTGAACAAAGTTCCTTACCGTAGAAGAGCTTGTGAAGGTAATGAAGTTGATTTCACCATGTTTGATTTTGTCAACAAGATTTATGTCCTTAGGTTGTGCCATAACGGTTTTATAAGCCACCACATCGGCAACCTTTCCCCCTAATTTCTCAAGTTCTTCGGGTAGAAAGCTTCTGGCAATATCTGCCCTTGGCAGCAGGAATTTCTTACCTTTTATAACCGTTACCTTCTTTAGTTCCTCTACAACAGATTCTGCAACGAATTTAGGCGGTCTGCAATCTACCTTTATATGATATCTTCTGATTCCTTCCTCTGTTGCAGGACCGATAGCACAAAACTTAATGCCTTTAAGGTCACGAATATCTTTCCCCAGTTCAAGCAGACGCTGAAAAAAGCTATCAACGCCATTGATACTCGTAAACACAAGCCAATCGTAAGCATGAATATTGGTGATAGCGTCATCCAGTGGTTGAATGGTATCAGGTTTTGCAATCTCAATGGTTGGGAATTCAATGACACGGGCGCCGTATTCGTATAATTGATCAGCAAATTCACTTGCCTGTTCCCTTGAGCGTGTTACGACAACGGTTTTCCCAAACAACGGTTTCGTCTCAAACCAGTTGAGTTGATTGCGGAGTTTTACGACTTCGCCAACGATGGTAATTGCCGGCGGACGGATGTCTCTGGCTTTTTGTACAATTGTCTCCAGTGTTCCCACAACTGTTTTTTGCTGGGCGGTCGTTCCCCATCGAATTACAGCAACCGGGGTATCTTTCGAACGGCCATGTTTTATGAGTTGTTCCGTGATATAAGGGAGATTCTTAATTCCCATGTAAAAGGCCAATGTACCAATTCCCGTGCTGATTTTGCTCCAATCGATGGAGCTTTCATCTTTCGTGGGATCTTCATGTCCGGTAATAAGTCCAAAGGTGGAAGTAAAATCGCGATGGGTAACTGGTATTCCTGCATAATTAGGAGTAGCAATGGCGGCAGTAATCCCAGGAACTACTTCAAATGGTATATGGTTCTCATAGAGTACTATCGCTTCTTCCCCGCCTCGCCCAAATACATATGGATCACCACCCTTTAACCGGGTTACTATTTTATCCTCTTGCGCCTTTTTTACGAGAAGGTTATTAATCTCATCCTGCTCAAGGGTATGCGCTCCTCCCTGCTTACCCACGTAGATAAATTCTGCATTCGGCTTAGCAACCTTGAGGAGATCGACATTTACCAGGTAATCGTAAATAAGTACATCGGCTTTTTTAATACATTCCAGACCTTTTACGGTGATCAAACGTGGATCACCGGGACCTGCGCCTACAAGATATACCATACTGCGCTTCATCAAAATCGTACCTTTCATGAATGGAATTGAAAATTTAAATATGTATGATATTGAAAATTTATGTATTAATCAACTATGTTTTACGGTTTTTGCAGAGACTTTTTGTAATAAACCATATTTTCTTTCTTTGCCAGTATTCTTTCAACAGACTCATTCGCATTTTCCCGTATAGCACTATTTTTATGATTCATAAGGGATTGTAAGGCTGAAAGCGCTTTGGGGTCGCCAATCTTGCCCAGTGCCCATACAGCAGAGCATACAACAGATGGTTCTGTATCCTTCAATGCCCATATGAGTGCAGTAACAGTGCTTTTGTCCTTAATCCAACCCAAGGCTTGTGCTCCACGCTCTCTTGCAAATTTATTAGGTTCATGCAAGGCATGAACCAAAGACCTTACTGCTGGCTGGCCGATCTTTACCAGCGCCCATTCTGCCCTGCGCCTTGTTACCTCTTCGTTATCACTCAGGGCTCGAATTAATTGAGGGATAGATTCCTTGCCCATGGCGGCTAGCGCCCATGCAGCCTTTGTGCGTGTCCATGCAGCATCTTCCCCCGCATCGGTGACAAGGATATCGGCAAGGACGTGTACAGCTTTATCGGTATAAATATGGCTTAACGCCTCAACTGCGGCGCTTTTGACATACCAGTCTTTTTCATTCGTGAGAATCGTAAGCAATGGAAAAGCTGAGCCGGGGTCTTTCAATATCCCCAATGTTCTTGCTATATCATATTTAACCCCACGGTTGGTTTCCGTCTTTAATGTTTCAATAAGCACAGGAACTGATTGTGTACTGCCCAATCTCCCCAACACAAGCACAGCCTCCCTGCGCACCTCTGGATTTTTATCGCTGAGGAGGGACTGAATATATACGGCTATATCCTCGTTGCCGCAGAATCCAAGCGCCCAGGCGGCATCCTGTTTTATCCGGGGATGTTTGTTTTTGAGGAGTTTTACGAGAGGTGGTATGGTATGTCTTTGTGGTAACACCATCAATGCCATAGCGGCAGTTCTTGTCTTATCCGGATCTGTGCCTTTTATTGCTTTCACAAGTGCTTTTACTTTTTCCCGGACGTACATTTTGTTATCAATTTCTTCCTGTTGAGGATGATTCGTTTTTCTGCTTTTAAACGGTCTTTGCCTTGCAGGTATTTGATCTTGAATACCCAGGATGTCCTGGGCAACACAGGGATAATCCATCAGGATGACATCCACTCCCATGTTAATCTGATCTTTTATCGTTTTTCTATCATCACTATTGAGTATAATTGAGAATGCATATTTTTTTTCCTCGTGTATGCGAGCAATTTTCTCCTCTGTTATTTCTTCAGGGGATATGAGTACGAGTTCCTTTACAAATTGTTCTGCTTCCTCCGTATTGAGATTTCTTAACGTTCCCCATAAGTATACCTGAGAATACATATCGTACGACTGAACGAGATCCAATACCTGTTTTTCTATACAAACCTGTCTGGCGTTCAGAATGAGCTTGAGGTTGTTAATTTTACAAAATTCCAGCACATCAGAAAGCAGGGGTATTGGTTCGTTCTTAAACTCAGGGCCACGCCACGAACCGGCATCGTACTGCTGGATTTCAGCATACAATAACTGATCAACGCGTCCCTTCCCATTAGTTGTTCTATCGATCGTTTCGTCGCACATCAAGATAAGCTGATGATCCTTTGTTTGCCGAATATCAATTTCGATCCCATCTATACCCAATTCAACGACTCTTCTTAATGCGGCAAATGTATTCTCCGGAACGTCTTCCAATACACCGTGATGTGCTATAATCTCTGTCTTATGAACGTTTTCTGCAAAAGCAAGCAATGATGAGGCAGGTATCAAAAGTAATGCAAAGAATTGAATAGAGAATAGCTTTTGCCCATATTTTTTAAGATATTCCAGCAATACAGGCATGCAAACGCAAAGTTCATAGAGAAAACCCCTTGATCTCTTCTTTTTTATTACACAGGTAAAAAAATACATAATCAAATTGGCCCTAAGGATAAAGAAAATTCATATAGTAGGATACATGGCGGTGTTGGTTTTATTTATTGGTAATGAGCTGCCAGTGAGGTCTGCCTTCCCATGTTATATGGTTTCCGTCTATATCAAAATAGATCTTTTCCGAGAATGTCCTTGCTCCTTCCCTTCGTAATTCTGCTTTGGGATTCCCTGTCAACAAGGCTACATTCTGGATTAAGTCCCAAATAAGAAGTGTTCCTAATCCCTCACTATTATTCAAATTCTTACTGAAAAAATAGACGTTATCTGTGGCAACGATTTTCGATACACTCTTCTTGTCGTTCATATACGCATCAATTTGGTCGCCGTTCAACTTTTGTTCGCCTCTCGTAGCTTGCACCTGTTCAAAAAAACTTGCTTTTTTCAACTTACTATTATACACCATTTTTTTAACCCAATTGACCTTTATATCAGCATCCTCTGTGCCTTTATGAGGAGGCGCCTCGTCTCCTTTCTCATAGAATGTTCCTTTCCCCTCGCAGAGGATATTATTCTCATTCCCATAAAACAAAACTTTGGGAGAGTGAATCTGCCTCTTATCTCCCTCTCTTAATAGTGCAAAGGGACGCCCTTTTAAGACGGTAATTTTACTCTTTACATTCCAGGTAACCACATCTCCTATGGCTTCGCTATACAAGTTACTCTTTTTATCTATAATATGGATATTTTCTGTGGCCTTCAAGGTATTCAGATGAAAATCCCGATCGCTGAATGTCACGTTAAGATTGTTGCAAAACAAGATAGAATTTTCCTTTCTGACCTCAATATTCTTTTCAAAATTAGCCTCCCGCGTTTCTTCCAGAAAGTTCATTTTGCCTTCCCATTTTACGGTAATAGTATCATCAGTTTTATCTGCGTGACCTGGCATATTGTTTTTATCAGATTTTCTCTTTGTGTTTGCTTTTAAGTTGCCAGAACCCGGTATATCTATTTTACCGGCATCTTTATAAAAGATTATTTTCTGCGCATCTATATGAAGGTCATCTTTAATGAATTCTGCCTTATATGCATCTTCCAGGGTGGCAGTCTGGGTACTAACATCCCAGGTCAGGGAACTTCCTTTGGCGATTGTTGTTTCCTGTGATGCAAGCACGTTACCGCTTGCTATGGCTTGCTTTGTTTTTTTTGTTTCCGAATCGACGAATATAACTAATTCATCTGAAAAAACAGTCGAGCTGCCTTTCTTAACTTCAACACTGTTATGGAAAACCATAACGTGTGTATCCGAATGCCTGTTAAAGACAAGCTGGCCGCTGGACCGGATAAAGGTTTTTTCGTGTGAAATTTTTTCTTTACTTGTTTCATTTACCGATGGTGTATCTTCCGGAAGAGTTTGTGCGGCGTGAGAGGTATCCTCTTCCGATAGAAAGAAGAGGTCATTATTAGCGCCATCCATTTCCATCTCCGCATCCTTTTTGATCCACATCTTCTTGTTAATCAGGTCTATCTCGCAGCCTTGTCCTTTAATCATTATACCTTTTCCCGTGATGGTAACAAAATCGTCTGTATATACCGATTTCTTTTCCGGTGAATATCTTAAATAATTCGTATTGAGTTTGGTTTCCTGATCCAGATTGACAATAACATTGTCGGAAAGATATCCTTCGTTCGAAATGTTATTCATTTCTCCATTATCGGATGTGATAAAAACAGATTGGGTTCCCTGTTCGGGATCTGCAGAATCAAGGAATTCGATCTCCGGCTCGACGATTTTGTAAACATTATTGTTGAGCAGGAAGGTGTTTTTGCCGCGCATTATTAAAGTCTCATTTCCCTGCTCGTCATACTTTGGGATGGACAAGCCTTCCACCGTTTGGATTAACTTATCGTTGCTGTTTATATTCTGCGCCTCTTTACGCGCAGAGAAATCTTCCTTTGAAGCGGGATCTGCCCTTTGATCCTTCTTCTCCTTTCTCGGCTGGGATATAACAAGCGATACGATAATGCAGGCTATGCAAGCTAAAGGAATGCTAAGGAGTATGTATCTTCGTTTGGTCATAATGATGTAAACATAAGAAAAATTCCTGTTTTTTCAATTTATGCGTTATGGATGTTTTCTGGTCTTCCGTAAGTATACTGAATTTGAGCGTAAAAAAAAATTTAAAAACGATAGAGCTTTACGAATACTCTTCTTCAGAAAAAATACGAAGCTTGTTCTCAAAAGATGATCATGTATGCTTTTGCTGGGTATAAGCTACGAAGCGTATGCTTTATATAAAAAGAAGAGAGCAATTTTAGGTTATGGTCTCACTACGCTGGATTATCCAGGAGGATTCTGATACCGTTCCATGATTATATGCCATTTATCCTGGAATTTGATTATCTTCTCTGCCACTTCTCTTACCGCTCCGGTACCGCCTTTCGCCTTTGTAACATAAAGCGATTGCTGCTTAACGATTGGTGAAGCATTGGCAACAGCAACAGGAAGTCCGACACGATAGAATATGGGGAGATCTATAAGGTCATCACCGATATAACATATTTCCTCATCCCGGAAAGCATATTTCTCTTGTATCGCCTTATAAGCTTCTAATTTGTTTTTAAAACCTTGATATACATCTTCAATACTTAACTCTTTTGCCCTGTGAATAACAGCCTTACTGGTCCTTCCGCTAATAATGGCAGTTTTAATGCCAACGCGATGAAGGTATGAGATACCTGTGCCATCAAGGACATGGAATGCTTTGGTCTCATATCCATTAACATCGATGTAAATACTGCCGTCCGTTAAAACACCATCAACGTCAATAATGACAAGTTTTATATTCTTCACTGCAGATTTAAAATCCAACCTCTAATAAATCCTGTACATCTATAATACCTATGGGCGTATTGGAACCATCAACCACGGGGAGCTGATCGATCTTATAATCCTTCAATATCTTGTATGCCTCAGCGGCCAGGCAACGGGCATTTATAACCTTGGGAGACCGGGTCATAACCTCTTTCACCCTGTATTGTAAAAATGATACGCCATTTTTCAGATGTCTTCTCAAATCACCATCAGTAAAAAACCCTACCAGCTTATTCTGTTTATCTACAATACTTACGGCTCCGGGCTTGCCTGCTGTTTCTGTCATAATAGTAAGAACATCCAATAAGATCATATCCTCATCTGCTACAGGATTTCCTTCGTTCTTGCGCATAACCATTTCTACCGTAAGTAATTTCCTTCCCAAGTCTCCACCAGGGTGGTAGAAGGCATAGTCCTCTTTGCTGAGATTTCGCTTTTTAAATATGGTAAGGGCTAAAGCATCGCCCAGAGCAAGCATAGCAGTTGAGCTTGCTGACGGGGCAAGTCCCAAAGGACATGGCTCCTTAATCTTCCCGATATCAAGCACAACATCACTGTGAGAAGCCAGGGAAGATTTATTATTTCCGGTAATGGCTATCACCTTTGCCCCGATTTGTTTAACAAAAGGCAAGAGGGTAACAACTTCTGTTTCACCGCTGTTAGAGAGTGCAAGGATAATATCGTTGGCAACGATGCGCCCAAGGTCGCCGTGTCTTGCTTCAGATGAATGAATCCAATATGATGGAGTACCCGTACTGGCCAATGTTGCAGAAATTTTCTGACCAATAATCCCCGCCTTTCCAATACCAGTAACTATCACCCTTCCTTTACAGGTAAAGATTAGATCGATGGCCTTTTGAAAACTATGATCCAGCCGGCCGATCAAATTCCTTATTGCCTCCGATTCCATGAATAATATTTCTTTTGCATATGCAGTGTCGGACAGAGATTTTTCTTTCATAAAATTTTTTTCATCTGGTTTGCGGGGATAAAGACTCATGGAGATTTGTTTTTAAAACAACCGTAGTGAGAGGTTTTTGTCTGTCCAAGTCCGGGCTACAAGAGTAAAAGATTCTGACAGCGTTGTGTGGTCTCATGAGAAAATAAGATAAATTTTGAGAATCATTATAGTGTTCATTTCTTCAATATTCAAGAGAAAAGAGTGTAGGAAAAGGTTGATTAAGTGTTCTTTGCTTGACAACTTATTTCTCATGTGTTACCATGCTCAAATACAGAAAGAGAGGAGGATTTATCTATTTGTGGATCTTAATAACTTAATTATATCAATTCCCGCGATACTCTATGCACTAACGATTCATGAGTACTTTCATGGTTGGGCAGCTAACAGACTTGGCGACCCCACAGCAAGGCTACAAGGGAGGTTAACACTAAATCCATTAGCGCATATCGATATTCTCGGTGCGTTATGCTTTGTCTTCGCCCATTTTGGATGGGGCAAGCCTGTCCCTATTAACCCCTACAATTTTAAAAATCCCCGCCGGGATAATATGATCGTATCCTTTGCAGGACCTGCCTCTAATTTTGTTTCTGCATTTTTATTTGGCGTAATTTTTCAACTTTTAAGGAAAATGCCATTTATACCGGCGAATATGTCCGCCCTTTTTTATAATTTACTCATATCAGGAATTATTATGAACTTATCGCTGGCATTTTTTAATATGATTCCTTTATTCCCTTTAGATGGTTCCCATATTATGGAAAGTCTATTGCCTTATGAAATGTCTCAAAAATACAAACAAATCGAACGCTACAGTCCGTTTATCCTGTTGGGACTAATCATCCTGGGAAACTACGGGGGTATCTCGATTTTAGGCATGATAATTGGACCGCCTATCCAGTATTTTTTAAGATTATTTACGGGTTTATAATTGAATATAAAATAGTTTTTTGTCCCCTTGTTTATCTCCTGTAAAGTAAAAGATGAAGGGATATTACACTATTACACGCCTTGTGGCATACCGAAGAGTTAAAGGAGTACTCTCCCGTATACTTGTATACGCTGCTCATCGCATAATTCCGGCCAAACACACCGGTACCGTTGATATCGCTTCCGGGAATAACGCTTATGATGGTTGAATAAGTTAAAAGCAAATAAGAACATGACGGACGGATATAAAATAGAGCTAGATATATATAATGGACCGGTCGATTTACTCCTTTATTTAATCCAAAGAGAGGAAGTAAATATTTATGATATTCCCATTGCGCGGATTACAGATCAATATTTACACCATGTGGAAGCGCTGCAAACCCTGGATATGAATATTGCAGGAGATTTTTTGGTAATGGCGGCAACGCTCATGTATATCAAATCCTATATGCTTCTTCCGCGCACAGAAGCACAAGGAGATGAAGAAGAAAATATAGACCCGCGCTTATCCCTTGTAAAGCAATTACTGGAATATAAACGGTATAAAGAAAGCACTTTTATCCTGGAACGAAGGGCTGCCGAATGGGAAAAGAGATTAGCACGGCCGTACAAAGAACTCCCTGCCGGGACATCCGATAAAGAAGAAGAGATAGCCCTGGAAGGGATAGGCATATGGGACCTTTTGCAAAGGTTTTCTCAACTGATGAAGCAAACATTATCTGATGTGTCTGCGAAAGTCACCTATGATGACACGCCAATACAGGAATATATGGATATGGTTGTGAAAAAGGTTCATACTCACACCTCAATAGCCTTTGCAGACCTTTTTACCGGAATACATGAAAGGATCCGGATTATTGGATTCTTTTTAGCCTTATTGGAATTAGTCCGTTTACATAAAATAAGGATTGAACAACCAGAAAACTATGCGGATATTCAGATATCTCTCCATAGTTCTCCTTTAGACGAAGGCTTACATTATTAAAACCATTACAATTTTAATTTGAAATTGTGAAGGTAGTTTGTTAACATCTTAACTTTATCAATAATTTTAGCTATAAAGTAATCATCTTTAGGTTAAAATGAAATTTTTTATTGCCTTATCACTTAATCTTCACTTGTTATGATTACCAGGGAACTACTGAATATTCTCGCCTGTCCGCTCTGCAAAACTGATGTCAGACTGGAAGGGGACAGGATTGTTTGTACCAATTGTGGAAGACGATATCCTGTAAGAGATGATATTCCTGTAATGCTTATCGATGAGGCTGAGCTACCGGAAAAACCGAAAAAGGAAAGGTAATGGATAAAAAGGCGCTTATTGCAATGATTATTTGTGGGGTAATTATGTTGTTGTATTACCCTTTTATATTACCCCTCCTTTCTAAAAAGCCGGAATCACCCCAGGGAGCGGTAGAACCTATTTCAGAAAAGACCCAGGAACAAGAGAAAAAGGTTATTGGCAAACTTGGACAGTCAGCAATAATGCCTGGGGAATCGATTAAACCTCAGACGGAAATTCCCCGAAAAGAAATTATTATAGAAAATGAACTGGTAAAGATGGTATGGACAAATGAAGGGGCGGCGCTGAAGTCTGTAAAACTCAAGCGTTTTAAGGATCCGGAGGCAAAAGAAACCCTTGAGTTGCTAAAAGAAGATACTACGGAATACCGTCCACTCGCTATTGATACTATCCTTGGAAAATCCGACTTTCGGGAATGGCGATATACCATTGCTGAGCATAGTAAGGATAAAATCGTATTTACGTGCAGCCTGGAAGAGGGAATCAATATTATGAAAACCATTAGTCTGCCCCCGGAAAAATACCATGTAAATATGGACGTTGTCTTAGAGAATAAGACCGATGATGAAGTTTCGCTCGCATACAGCGTTATTGCATCCTCCATGATCATGCACGAGGGAGAACCTTCGACTGATATGGCCGCAGTCGCTGGTGTGGATATGGGAAATAAACGGATTAAATTAGTCAGCACATCGCCAAAGAACTTGCCTCTCAAAAATGAATCTGTAGGTATTTCCTGGGCTGGATCGATGAATAAGTATTTTGCTACGATCCTAAAACCTGCATCCAGTGATTGGGTTGGGGCAGTAAATGCACAGGCATTTGATGCTCAGGGTATTCCTATAAATGAAAAGGCAGAACATGGGGATTTCATGGTTAGTATACAAACCAATAAACTTCGTATCCTTCCCCATGATATGGTTAAACACAGCTATTTATATTTTGTAGGCCCCAAAAAAGAGGAGATTCTTAAACACTATGAGACTTTGGATGCACTTCTCACGTATGGCTGGTTAAACGCAATCAGCAAGGCGCTTTTAGCTTTTTTAAATGCTGTTCACCGTGTGCTTCCTAATTATGGCCTCTCCATTATTGTATTGACTATCCTTATTAAAATGATTCTTTTTCCGCTCACAAAAAAAAGTCAGGTTTCCATGTTTAGAATGCAGCAGCTGCAGCCTATGATTAATCAGCTAAAGGAAAAGTATAAGCATGATAAGCAACGGATGGGCAAGGAACAGATGTTGTTATTTAAAAAGTATGGCGCTAACCCAATGAGCGGCTGCTTACCGATGGTGTTACAACTTCCGGTATTTTTCGCACTCTTCCGTACCTTACAACTTTCTTTTGAAATGAGACAAGCCCCATTTGTCCTGTGGATCAACGATCTCTCAAGACCTGACACCTTAATGACCCTTCCGTTTACTATCCCCTTTATAGGGAATGCCCTCAATATTTTACCATTAGTTATGACAGGCGCTTCATTTGTTCAAATGAAGACGACGCCGAAAGCTCCTGCGGCAGACCCTCAGGCACAGGCCCAACAAAAGATGATGTCGTTTATGCCTATTATGTTTGCTTTCATTTTGTATAACATGCCATCAGGCCTTACTCTTTACTGGACAGTAAGCACGGTATTTAGTATCATTGAAGGTATAATAATCAGGAAATCTATTAAAAAGATAAAAATAAAATAGGCCTTCGGCGACTTTTATCTCTTCGTCCGGATGTAGGGCAAAGTTTCAGCCTCGCCTCCCCGCCAGAATATATGCGCCGGGATAGCACCCTAAAGGGTTGCCCTACAGAATTGAAGTTCCTATACATGAAAATAACTGTTCTATGTTCCCCGAAACTCAAGATACCATCGTGGCAGCTTCCACACCATCGGGGAGGTCTCTTTGCGCAATCATAAAGATCAGCGGTCCTGAAGCCATTCAGTGTATTAAAGATATTTTTATACCTACCCCTCAGATTAATTTTGAACATATCCCCACCTACACCTCACTATGCGGGCATATTCGTTTTCCGGCTGAACATGTTACTATTCCTGTAGTTTTATATATCATGAAACAACCCTATTCTTATACAAAAGAGGATGTCGTGGAAATTCATACCCCCGGTTCTCCGGTAATCGTCGAAATGCTCTTGTGTTTCATCTTATCAAACGGGATTCATACAAAAAAAAGTATTCGTCTTTCGCAGCCTGGCGAATTTACCAAACGCGCTTTCTTGCACGGAAGGATAGATCTTGCCCAGGCAGAAGGTGTGCTTCACATAATCCGTGCACAAACGGACCGTGAACTAAACCGGGCGGTTGCACAACTGGGAGGAGACGTATCGAAGAAGATTAAACACATTCAAAATGATATAGTTTCCCTCTGTTCCTATATAGAAGCTGCAATTGACTTTTCTGATCAGGATATCGAATTAATATCTACGGCAGAAATACGGAACAGGATAGAAATACTTGAAAAAAACATGTTACAGTTTCTGACTCAACCGGAAACTATGAAAGTTACATCAGAAGGAATTGATACCGTCTTATATGGTAATCCTAATGTTGGTAAATCGAGCCTGATCAACGCTTTACTAGGCAGAAAAAGGTCTATAGTTTGTGAAATACCCGGAACAACACGGGACGTTATTACCAGTACTTTAGAAATTGAGGGTATTTGTTTCAAATTAATAGATACGGCGGGAATAGATAATACGGAAGACGTTATTATGTCCGGAGCAATGGAAATGGCACAGGCCAGTCTGAAAAGGGCACAGATTGTCGTTTTAGTCTTCGATGGCAGTATTGATATAAGCAAACAGGTAAAGGAAATGGAATTAGAAGACCTGACCGGCAATGTAATTGTGATTATAAATAAATGCGATCTGCAAAAAAATAAACAGATTACCGAGATACCGGGTATGTTAAAAAAGTACCCCCTGGTACATACTTCTGCTTTAACCGGGGAAGGCCTGGAAAGGCTTAAGGAACTATTAACAGAAAGTGTTTTGGGGGGAAGAATCAATCTGTCTGGCGACTCCGCATGCTTTACCGTGCGTCAAAGAGAAGCGATACAGCGCTCCCTTCAATCAATACATCGGGCTATGGAATCAGCAGAAAATAATGAAAGCCATGAGTTTATAGCATTAAGCTTGCACGAGGCAATAGATACCCTTGGCGAGATCGCCGGGGAGGTTACAACAGAAGATATTTTGGATAAGGTGTTCTCTGAATTCTGTATTGGTAAATAACATGAACAAAAGACCATCATGGGATGAATATTTTCTACGAATCACCAGGGAAGTAGCACAGAGGTCTACCTGTTTGCGGAGACAGGTAGGCGCCCTTCTGGTTATCGATAAACATATCCTGACGACAGGCTATAACGGCGCGCCAAGCGGAATCCAGCATTGTCTGGACATTGGCTGTTTACGGGAACAACTCAAGGTGCCGCCAGGGGAAAGACATGAGCTGTGCCGTGGTCTTCATGCCGAGATGAATGCCCTGCTTCAGGCGGCAAATTATGGTATAAAGATTTCCGGAGCGACTCTCTACAGCACAACCCATCCATGCTCTCTCTGTGCAAAAATGCTCGTTAATGTAGGAATCAAACGTATTGTTACCCTTACCGATTATCCTGATGCCCTTGCCAAAGAGATACTTTCAATGGCAAATATTAAAGTAGAGATTGTAACATTAGACAACCCTCCTAAGGAATAGGTTTTGAAGGGAAAAAGGAGCTATTCTTTTCTCCTGCATCTCTTTTTCAATCATTTAGATAAAGCCGAACAGAATATGGTGCAAGTTGAGTCTTTGGGTGTATGCTGATATAGGGAACATACGGAATAATTAACACTGTCATTGCGAGGAATGAGGCGGGGTTGCGTGGCGAAAGCTGAAGCAAACCCGGAGATTCCTTGCTGATACGATCGGAACAGGCTCCACAATCTCTGCCTTTAGGATTGCTTCGGACAATACCCTCGCAATGACCGGCGAGGTAGTCTTTCCTTTGAGGATGCTAGAAGCTATCTCAAAACCTATTCTGTACGGGACCTCTCTCTATCTTCAAATGATCCCAGATAAGAAATTGAGGTTTTGGGATTCCAGACTGGGTGGCACTGACAAACAGAGTTTGTCAGTGCCACCCAGGAACCGGCTTACAGAGTATGAAATCTCTCTCCTTATGATTCTAGACCTAAATTAAGGTTTTGGGATGACCTCTATAAAGACTGCTCCACCTGATGCTATCAAAGAGACAATCTCAGTCTAAACGAAAAGAGAAAAATGTGGGAAAATTTTTATCGGCTGATTAATTTAACCACACATAAGCACGCATAAACAACGAAAGTGTAGACTAAAAATATTTTCCCCCCTTTACCTTCCCCCTCTTCCTTTTCACCTTTACTATCGGAACTAGGCCTAAGATTTTATCCTGTTTATCTGCGTGCATCCGCGTCCCAATAATATTCCTGAGCACAACTGCGGCAAATAAATCCCTCCCCTGCGGCAAATTCTCCTCACCCCTTTTTCCCTATATTTCAAGGAATTCCAGGAAATTGACTCAAAAATCCTGCGGCAAAAAAGCCGCACTTATTCAGGAATGGTAAGGTATTAAAAAAGAAAAAAATAATTATCCATACCTCACTAAATCATAAAAACCCTTTTTCAATGCCCATTATCGAGAGAATTGTTGTACTTAACTTAAGGCCTTACCATACAAATACTTCCTCTTTATCTGTTTCTTTCCTTACAAAAATCTCTGCGCCCTTTGTGTCCTCTGCGGTGAACCCATTTTCATAACAAACTCAATTATCATAAAATCCCCCGGCATTTCCCTTGCAATTAAAATGATCATCTTTGAATATATGAAATCCAACTGCAAAAATAAGAAATACTTTGATAGGTAAAATCTTTTCCGTGATATATACGTGAAGAAAGGAAAAAGGTATGGCTTTAACATTTGGTAAATTACGTGAAGTTATTACTCGGCAAGGATTAACATGGCAGACTGGTATTGATCGTAGGGATGATGAAGTAATCCAGTTCCGTGGTTTAGGCGGTGACCCAAAGGGGTTATCGAAACCTGAGGCTGTTAGTCCAATTAATTTTCACAAAGTTTTGGATGTCGGTACGAATCCGCTTCTGGCACTTCGCCGTCTTGAGCGTGGATTCATATCTCGTGAGGCAATTGAAAAACAGTTCCGAAAGCAGGAATTATTCCGACTTGGATTTGGAGAAATCCTCGAACCAACCGATAGGGCAATACCCCCTGGAGCCGGAGCCGCAACTTCTGTTGACTGGCGCAACCGTTGGGGTGCAAACTGGATTACAAGTATTCGTGATCAGAATGGTTGTAACGCATGTTGGGCATTTGCTGGTGTGGCATTGGTCGAAGCAATGGTCCGAATTGAAGATGCCATATGGACACGGCTTTCTGAAGGTGATGTTCACCGGGGTATTGGTGCTCAGTGTGCTGACTACGGTAATATAGGAAACGTTTCAAATTTTTTTGTAAATAACGGATTTGCCGATCCGGGTTGCTTCCCGTGGACTACGAATAACCCTCCGTATACACCGACTCAGGACCGCAATGGCAGGACTGTGCGAGGCCCGGCATTTCAGTGGACCGGCACTGTCCAGCAGGCGAAAGATTGGATCGATACGGTTGGACCGTTGATAACCTGGCTTGAGGTGTGGAACGATTTCTTTGGATATTCCACCGGCGTTTATCGCCGCAGTACGGATCCATCGAATACCCAAGCTGGTTCGCACTTTATGCTCGTTATTGGTTACAGTGATGCTCTCCAGGCATGGCTATGCAAAAATTCATGGGGCCAGGGATGGGGGATGAACGGTTATTGTTGGATTGCCTATGGAGATTCCGGAATAGACTCTTATGCTAAGGCGGGAGTTAGAAATGTTAATTCGGATCCCTGGAGTAAGCGTCGCCTTCACAACGGTAATCTGTACGAAAGTGGAAATGGCTCATTGAACCGTAACCTTGAGGTGATGGGGGCAAATGGTAGCCGGATACTTCACCGATGGAGAGAAGGAGGCCCTCCCTGGACATGGGGTACTGCCGGGAGTTTTGCGACCGATGCGGCTATTTGTCCTACGCTAACCGGAACAACTTTTAACCGCAACATGGAGGTTATTTATCTAACTACATCGAAACGTCTTCACCACTGGTGGGGGCCTGGTGGCGGAACCGGGCCATGGAACGATGGTGGTGTGTTTGGTCCGAATGATTGTCTGGGAGTACCAGGCTTTATCCAGGGTGATTACAATGCACCCGGTAATTTTGAGATTGTGGTACTGGTCAGCGGCGGACAGCTCCAGCACCTCTGGCGGGATGGGGCAGGTTGGCATCTTGGTCCCCGGTTTGGGAACAACCTGGCATACTCCGGTGCGACACTGGTTCAAAGTACATTTGGCTCTCCCCATGGTAGCCTTGAATTAGTCGCCGTTTCCAATAATAGAACAATGCAGCATTTTTGGCGTAATGAGATGAATATGATCTGGAATGCAGGAGCTATATTTGGTTCAGGCATAACAAGCCCGCCAGTGATAATTCAAGGACAATACGGGATATACGATGAAACTGGTCCGCACGGGAACTTTGAGTTGTGTGTGGCTGCCGGTGAGCGGGTTCAGCACTGGTGGCGCTGGAACTCCGGTGATAAACAGTGGCGGCATAGCGCGACATTTGGTCATGACGTGCTGGCCGTCGCCGGCCTGTGTGAGAGTCAGTGGGGTATGAACCTCGAAGTCATCGTCCTTCGCACTGATAATCAACTACAACACTACTGGCGTGACCGTAGTGGATGGTATGAGGGACCAATTATAGGCCAGGCATGAGTTGACTAGATATGAACGGAACATCATACGTTGAAAAACTTCCGCATCGCCTAGAGGTGCGGGTCGGTACAGAAGTCCGGGTGCCTCTTCAATCGGTTGCCAGTGCCGGTTATGTCTGGCAGGTTGCAGTAATAGGTGGTAACCGCGATGCAGCTACTGTTCAGATAAAAATCGGCCCTGCGCCTCAACGGAAAGAACCGCCAACCAACGAGCCGGCGCCTGTTACACTTACTGTTACTGGTAGACGGCCAGGCACCGCTCGTTGTCATCTCCGATTGGTCAGGCCATGGACACCTGAAATACCAATGGCCCAACATGACATAGATGTGATCGTATTGCCTTAAGTTTTCCAATGAAATAGTTTCCTCTCCTTGTAATATCTGATCATCAAAAACTCCCAGCCGTATTCAAGAAGCTCTCTGGCTATCGTTGACTTATCCTTATGTTCAAGTTTGGAAAGTTCTTCAATCCTCTCCAAATCTTTATCTTTTAATCTCAGGTATTATCAGGAGACAAACTCATTACGCTTCTTAAAAAGGCTGGATTTCACATAGTACGACAGGCAGCATCCGTCGAACAACAAGCGGCATGGATCAAGTTGTTTACAGGCTTAAGCAGGTCAACAAGATTATAGGAGTTGCAGCTTCTGTGTTAGACTTGCTGCTGCAGTTGCTATAAGCAATGCCAGTGCTATTGCTACAGCACTGGATGAGGCAGTAACTGCTGTCTCCTGATTTGAATTCTTATATCATCTTATTTACCTCTAAAAACCTCAAAACCTTTCAGATACTCATCGAATTCTATCGGTGCTTCTATTCCAAGTTTGGCCAATAAGTCTATTGCTTCGCTTATTGAAACATCAAGCTTTCTGGCGAATCCCTCTAAGGATAATTTTCTTTCCTTATAATATCTGATCATCAAAAACTCCCAGCCGTATTCAAGAAGCTCTCTGGCTATCGTTGACTTATCCTTGTGTTCAAGTTTGGAAAGTTCTTCAATCCTCTCCAAATCTTTATCTTTTAATCTCAGGCTTATAACCCCCATCAGTTTCCTCCTTTCAGACGTTGAGTAGCATCCTCAATTATTTTTTTACTGTATCTACCATAGACAGATAGTTTCTCAAGCTTCGCCAAAGCCATGGATTTTTCCAATCTATTCCGTACTGCAAGATTTAAAAGAAGATGAATTGCGGTTGTGAATTGCTGACCGATAATTTTACATGCCTTTAATGTCGGTCCATCATCTACTGCTATCACACAATCAAGCCTTCTAGCCAACCAAAGGACTTCAGCTTCCCCAGCTTCTATCCTGAAATCATGCCGAATCTTTTTCATTGCCTCTCCATTTCCTGCCTTTTTCACACGAATCTTTTTTTCGTTGATAAGGGTTGAAATCAGTGTACCATCTATACTTTCTTTTAAAAGGCACTCAGACTTCACCTTCTCTGGAATAATAACTTCTACCTCTTCTGTTATTTCCCGTAACAGTTCTATTTTTGCAAGCAGAATGAGCGTTGAGGCATCAAAGACGATTCCCATGTTTACAATATACTACATTCGTAATCGCTTATCAAGTACAACAAAGAATCCAAATTTAATTTCCTGCAGAAGGATGTTGCTGAGCACCGGAGAGATGAGTGAGATTAAGTTCTTTTTCTTTCCCTCATGCCTATTGAAGAATCAAGACCATCAGCTATGCTGGCAGGGCAATCGCATCAAATTTAACCGGGTTTTTTCAAAACTAAAATGTTACTTTTATCTTATTCATCTGCGCAAATCTGTGTCCCAATAATATTCCTGAGCACAACTGCGGCAAACAATACCACCCCCTGAGGTAAATTCTCCTCACCCCTCTTTCCCTTGTATTTTCAGCAATTTCCTGGAATTTGCCTAAAAACCCCTGCGGCAAAAAAACCGCACTTACTCAATAGTTGTAAGGTCTTGAAAAGGGAAAAAATAATTATTTGGTTTTTATTACGGGAAAAAATTTTTTTAAATATTCAGTACCGAGAAAATCGTTGCATGTAATCTAACCCATTATCATACAAAAACTTCCTTTTTATCTGTTTCTCTCTTTATAAAAAACTCCGTGCCCTCTGCGTCCTCTCCGGTGAATTCTTTCTACAGCAAACTCAACCGTCACGGAATTTCCTGGCATTTCCCTTGCGATTAAAATTATCAGCTTTAGACAGAAACAATTCAACTACAAGGGAAAGGCAGTATCCTTTGGGTGAAAATCACTTACCTGATAGCAATCAAATAGTAATCTGGGATATCCTTCATTATCTCATGAGAAACCCGGATGCAAAGGATACGATAGACGGTATTCTCAAATGGTGGATTCCAAAGGTGGTTGTTATAGAACAAGAAAAATCAAAGGTTCAGGAAGCCCTTGAAATGCTTGCTGAGAAAGGATTTATAACCGGGTGGGAAACCGGTTCTTCCCAGAAATATTATGGAGTGACTGAAGGCCAATTAAAGGTCAGTTTCTCAATTTCAACAACATGCCTATCTATGGCCCTATCGAATATGACGGTGCATCTTTCGCTTTTCGTATAGCAATCTTTGCTCGACACAAACTCAGACCAAATTAAGGCCTTGTTGCAGGGCTTAGCTGATGTAGGCTCGATGGCTTACCCTCCTGCTTCTCCAATATTAAAATTGTTAAATGGATTTGGTCAGGCTTTAGTAAACACTGATCTGAATGATATTGAATTCAGATACTCCATGGTGCTGGATCCAAAAGGTGGGTTAGATAATTTAAGCCATTTTAACCTTGAAGCCGGAAACTACGTCATCATACGATGTGACCGAAAGGAAAATCAGGAGAGTAATATTCCATGGGACGAACTAGCTCTCGATGAGAACGAAGGGATAGTTTGTTGGAAGACTAAATTTGATGATATTAAAGTAATAGATGAGGAGGGAAATATTAAAAAGGAAAAGAAAAATAGGCCTTATATCGATAACACCTATCTTATTGTAGAGATTAACAAGAATGTTAGTTCTGTACATATTGACCTAAGTCAGACTAGCTACGATACATTGCTTACAGCATTAAAATCTAAGGATAAAGAAAAGGCAGCAAATCTCACCTCGATGTCAAAAGCAGTTGGTGAAGTTATTATACCACGTGCGCAAACAATTAATTTCAATACCGGTAAAGAGTTGCTCTACGACATAAAGAAAAATAAAACATCAATTACGTCGCAATCTCATGCAGAAAAATTGCTTCAAATGCTGCAAAAATCGCTCAATGGACAGGGGGAATTGAGAGAAATGATAAATAACGATGTAGCAACAGCGCCGTTGTTATCTAGTGAACAGGTAGATTATCTCCTCTCCGAATTAGAATCTATTGCAGGCCAGCGTCTTACTCGTGTAGAAGTTGCCGATTCAAGTAAGAAGGATATACTTTTACAAAAAATACTTGGAAATACTACACTTGCAGGAAATTCTGAAGGTACTACACCCAAATCAATAGAACCAGCAAATAAGCGAGAAATAAGGCAGAAGGTCAAAGATGTGGATAAATAAAGGATATCAACAAGGCCCTGGGCGGAGATAGGAATGACTACTATAGACAACTTACCAAGAAATATTCCTGGTCATTATTCTTTCACTCGGTATTTACATGAGTTATACATGACTACCTTGGGCAGTAGAGACGTAAAATCTTATAGTCTCTCCTGATGAAAAAACGGAATCGATGTAGGGCAAGGCTTTAGTCTTGCTAGGTAACCCTAAAGAGCTTGTGCAAAAGTAGGATATACTATAATTCTCTGGACGGATTCAGGTTTCTAACCTGAATCCTCAATTTGGAATATTCCCCTATGTTTAACTATGAAAACGCTATGAACTAGCGACCATGCAAAATATACGGGTTCAATTTGCAAAATTGGACCCGTAAGGGCGGGGAGTGAATGAAGCGAATCCACAACCTGTCGTTGCGATGGCTTTTTCCTAAGCAATCTCTTTCTTCTTTTACAAAATTGAGGATAAAAATGGCAGGCATATCTGATAAAACTACTGAAGATCAGGAACTTAAGAAAATAGGTGATAAGCCGGTTGGTATAATAGGTATTGCTTCAACTATGGCATACCTTATCATTTTCTCTGGTCTCCTTCTGTATGGCATTATAACACTCTGGCCATCCAGGTCAAATGAACTAAATCCTGATCGAACAGTAACCTTTCTTTTCTCGGTATTTTCAATCAAAATTCCGAATGAGCTATGTGCTATCCTTATTGTAACCCTTTCAGGTGCGCTTGGCAGTCTGGTTCATGCCCTCAGATCATTTTATAAGTATGTAGGCAATCGGGAACTCGTGTGGAGTTGGCTTGCTATGTATATTATGCTACCCTTCATTGGAGCAACCCTTGGACTCCTCTTTTATCTCATTATTCGTGGAGGTTTTTTCCCTCATGCGGAAACGGGAGAAACCAGCCCCTTTGGTTTTATGGCAATGGCTGCTTTGGCAGGATTGTTTTCAGAACAGGCCATACTGAAACTGAAAGAAGTATCAGAGACCTTGCTTACCAAGCCGGAAAAAGGAAAAGATCGCATTACTGAAAAACAAATGGAAGGTACTTCTAAGGAAAAACAAGAAGATACAAAGGAAAAGCAACAATAACATTTTTCATAAAAACAGTGTTGCTGTTGGGCTTATGCCTAGTTATAGCTAATTAGTGGTTTTAAATGTCAAACACATTAGAAAAAGATCATAACAAAAAATATTTTGAGGAGCACAATAATGGAAGAAATGGAATGGCAAGATCTTATTACTGATATAAAGGATGGTAAATGCATCCCATTTCTGGGGGCTGGAGCCAATGGAGATATTCTCCCTCTTGGCCGCGAGGTTGCTACAGAACTTGCGAATAAGCATGAATATCCATTCAAAGATTCTTCTAAAGAAGATCTTATTCGAGTTGCTCAATTTTTAGCGACAAAAAGCAGTCCTATGTTTCCTAAGAAAGAAATTCTGAGGGTACTTAAGGAACGACTTCAGCAAAAAGAAGCTGAGTTATCTAATTTTTTTAGAGCTCCTGATGAAATTCTCAGTCTCCTTGCAGAAATGCCTTTCCGCATTTATATGACTACCAATTATGATGATCTAATTATCAGGGCTCTAAACGTTTATAATAAGAGTCCGGAACGAGAATTGTGTCGTTGGAATAAGCATGTCAAAGATTTACCCTCCATTTTTGATGAAGGGTTTAAACCTACAGAGAAAAACCCTGTTGTATTTCATTTGCATGGTCACGATAAGGTACCGGAATCTATAGTTATTAGCGAAGATGATTATCTCGACTTTCTAGTAAATATCTCCAGAAACAATCTGCAGCAGCTTATTCCTCCGATTATCCAGTGTGCTCTCTCACGGGGATCTCTTCTCTTTATTGGGTATCGGATGGCTGACATGAATTTCCGTGTAATTTTCAAAGGCTTAGTCGAATCTATAGAATCAAGCGTGCGTAGCTTTACCCTATCCGTTCAGATACCTCCTAACAGTTCGACTAAGGGTTGGAAAAAACAAAAAGAGTATCTTGAGAAGTATTTTGGCAATATGAAAATTCGAGTTTACTGGGGAAATGCCAAAGAGTTTGCAATTGAATTCCGAAAACACTGGAGGTAAATTTTCCTATGTTTGGTAAAACAACGAATATTAATCCTTACCCGGGACCACGTCCTTTTAAAGAGGAAGATCCATGCCCGTTTTTTGGGCGTGATCGTGAAATAGAAGAACTTGCGTCTCTCATTATTGCCCATCGTACAGTTCTACTTTATGCCCAGTCAGGAGCTGGCAAGACATCACTCATGAATGCTGGAGTCATTCCTCTACTCAAGGCTGATAAGTGTCAAGTGCTCCCTGTTGCTAGGGTGCATGGCTTTGAGCCAGAAGATCTGGATCCCAAAGAAAAATTTAACATCTACGTCTTTAACACTTTGTCGAGCTGGGTAGGAGAGATTGAAAATCCCAGATCGCTTCTCTCCTTCTCTCTTATAACCTTTTTGGAAAAATTCAAACGTGGAAAGGATAAAAAAGATCGTCCAGTTTTGAGAGTAGCCATTTTCGATCAATTCGAGGAAATATTTACTTCATATCCAGAACATTGGAAGGAACGAGAAGATTTTTTTCGTCAAGTAAACTCCGCCCTTGAGGCTGATCATCTATTACGAGTTCTATTTATCATCAGAGAAGATTTTCTTGCAAATTTAGACCCTTATGTCGATTTCCTGCCCAAAAGGCTACGTATCCGTTATCCGTTAGAGCGTTTAAGAGAAAAAGCGGCATGCGAAGCGGTCAGCAAGCCATTAGATGGCACTGGCTACACATTTGCAGAAGGGGTAGCTGAACATCTTGTGGAAGAATTGCTTAAGATCAGGGTAAAAGGTTCAAAAGATACCATTGGACAATTTGTTGAACCTGTGCAGCTTCAGGTTCTCTGCTATGATCTCTTTAACAATTTGCCACCAGGAGTTACTAAGATCACATCTGATCTTCTCATAAAGTACATAGATGTAGATGAGGTACTCAAAAGATATTACGAAAATGCGATCAAAAAAACCAAGAAACACGTCAAGGAAAGAAGATTACGTAGGTGGTTTGATGAAAAACTTATCACTCCTGCAGGAACCCGTGGTACCGTTTTTTGTGACGAGAAAAGTAAATGCACCGGTGGAGTTCCAAATAAGGCAGTAGAAGTTTTGCAACAAGAACACATCATTCGTTCTGAGACCCGTGCAGGTGCCCAATGGTATGAACTGGCTCATGATCGATTCATTACCCCAATTCAGAACTCCAACAGAAGCTGGAATAAGAGTGCCCTAAAACGGACCTATGTGAAATTAATCATTGTACTGCTCGTAATTTCATGTCCTTCAATATTGGGTATACAATTTCTTTTGCACAAATATGAGTATCATCAGAACACGGATAAAATAATTGAAGTTCTTAAAAAAAAGTATGATGGAAAGAATTACGATTACCTCAATAAATGTGTTGATGGTGATCTTTATAAAGTAGCATCATATCTTTGGAATCCTCCACCTACAAGTATCTTCTCATACGTATCATATCTTTGGAGGAAACAGGATTGCCAAAGGCTAGAGAGCCTCTTGAACTACCTTAGAGAGGTAAAAGATATTATTATAAAATTTTATGGAGTTAACAAATCTTCATTAGAATCATCATTCGATACTGAAAAAGAGCAAAGTGAGACAGAATATTATGAGAGTGATAATTCTTCAATAAAAACATCAAGTGACAAATATTTATTTATTCTAAAATTTAACTCTAAATTTCTTGATAAGTCACAATTACAATATTACTGGAAAAACATTGCCGGTAATTTTTTCTCATCATTTGGAATACCAGTACCTTTACGCCTGAAATTTGAGGAAGATGAAAATTTATCCTCAGATAAAATCTGCATCAGATTACCCAATCCTCCTGAAGGTTCTTATGAGAAAAGTGAAAAAAAAGAACCACAATCTCTCAGAGAACAAAAACTCATAGAACAGAAAACTGGAAAACAAAGATCCGGAAAAAAACCTTTGGAAGTATCTATATCTTGGGATCAAATCTGGATACCTACCCAAAACTTACCTGAATCCATTATGAATTTTTATGACAATGGAAACCATGAATGGGAGTGGATAGCGGCTGACAAGGAAACTGTGTTATCTGTACCACGTTGGACTTTGCCTTTATGGAAGGCAATTCCATGGCAAGTGTATCCACCAGAAAAGACGGTTATGTACTCATTATGTAAAGAATTGAACAAAGAGCTGAGCGAAAACTCTCAATATATCGCCATACTTACTACTGGAGCTATTGAATCTTTGCGAGCTTATATTCCACAAACCATAGAAGAAATGCTTTTCGCTCGTGATAGCCTTGATGATGTACAAAAAGTACTTATTGAAGTGATAAAAAAGAATTCTGAAAAAAAATATCCACTGACAGAGTTCCCAATAACGCAAATCGCACAACTGCTAGATGCATTGGCAAAATATCCATCCTCTGATTTTAATGCACAAGAGGCGGCAGAGAAAATAATGGAAGATCTGTTTAAAAAGACGGAACCTTGTAACAAGCTAACAGGATCGAAGCGTAAAAGAGAGGTCATACAAGCAGGTGTTAAAGATACATATTATGATAAAAAAGATTATGACAAAACAGATGGTTATTCCCTTCCTACTTTTCAACTTCCCATTCGTGTGTATCTTGGTAAGGGATTGCTTAATTATTTTAGACGACCCGATGATAACTCACTGACTACGGAGGTATTAGAATCTATAGCAGAAGTTCGTGGAGATATTTACAAGAAATTTGGAGTAACGCCACCCGGTGTTAGGTTTCGTGAAGGTATCGATTTGAAAGAAAATGAATTTATGATAGAAATATTGAATCAGTCGGGTAAGGATGTATCGACTAAACCGATACAGCCAGATGTTGGTGTTGTAGAGTATTTCTCAAAAGAACTACTTGAACAGCTTATTGAATGGCGTGCAAAATGGCTGTCAGCCGAAAATGTACAAGAAATATTAGAAGGCCTTCCCAAAGCTCTTTGCAATTGGGTTGAGGCACAATACACACTCACTGATCTCAAGCAAATTTTACGAGCTGTGATAGCATCAGATAAAAGGGGTATCCATGAAATTGAAAGTGTAACCACGAATATACAGGATAACCTATCAGGACAAACCATACGCTATCCATCATGGTTGCTTGGGTCGCTAGTATTCTGGGTAAATGTAGTAAAAAATCGGTTGGATGGTGAGGAGATTTCCAATTATTTGCGCCAAACTCAAAATGCGCGCCTTTATCCACCCTACAAAGGAATACAAGAAAAAAAAGTTTACAAACTAATAAAAGATGGTATTCAGAAACTTCATAGTGAAAATATTGATGAGGCAGAACATTTATTTCAAAAAGCTGTGAAAGACAACAGTGTTGCTGCGCTTTATACCTTTTTGCATTTATATGCAAAAGCTCCCCAATTATCACTGAAAGAACAGGTACGGATGCCGCTTAATGAAAGCAAGTCTTTGCCTTCTGCTGGTAACGTTTCCACATGGAACAGTTATGCAGATGTAATTGTCCGTTGTGAACTTGAAGAATTTCGAGAACATTTTGAACAAAGTATAAATTCTGACCTAAGGCGCAAAATCCAATTATGTTTATTATCAAGGTATAAAGCAGAAGGACTTACCAGTAAAAAAGGTGAAATTCAAGAACTTCTCATAAAACAACATCATGATCGTGAGGAAATATGGTCCCCTGATGATGAATATCTCTTGGCTTTTTGGATACTTGCTGACAACGCCCAAAGTTTTTCTCCACATGAACAATTTAATCAAATCGATGAATTGCTGGTAAGCGCCTTCCAGAAATGGAAGGAGGATAAGGCATCTATTGCGTTTGAAGAACTGATAAATAATGTTTATACCGGGAACTATCCACGCTGGTTTTTATCAATGCTTGAAACATTGGCAAAGCAGCGCCCAAAAAGTTACTGGATTCCTTCTCTATTGGGACAACTGTTGATGGGTCAGAGTATAAGTGGAGCAGACATAATGAATGCACACAATTGGCTCATCAAGGCTAAGAACAATATTTCATTACTGAATATGATAGATGACCGTGAACGAATGCTCTCATGGCACAATTATTTCGATGCACAAGCATGTATCAATATGGCTATCTATGAACAAAAAAACCGTGAGCAGTTTTGCAAACAAGCAAAAGATTTACTTAATGAATTGAAATCTTCCGTTCTGTCAAATATAGATAAAACTGGGTGGCCTGTATTGGATGATATTTATAAATCCCTTGCGGATGTATTTATTTTAATGAATGACTATGAACAGGCAGCCAATATAGTGGAAGAAGGTTTACATAACTCGGGTGAACATCAGAATTTGCTATATGAGAAGTTCTTCGTTCATTTAGCAAGATTGCAAATCGATTTAGCAGTTAAACTGGCAAAAGAGGTTATGAACGGCCCTCAGCGTGATAATCCTGATATACTTTATCTTGCAGCATTAGCACAGATTCTAACCCGCGAGGGTGAATATGAGTACGTAGGGAGGTACTTCATTGACACTTCCCATGAATATACTGACTATATCCGGATGATGCTTTCTTGGTCTTTGAGTACAAAAGGGAAAACCGAAGAGGGTCAAGATATCTTATTTGAACGGTGGAAGACTATTGATCCTAATACATGGTCTGAGCGCATGGGACAGGGTGATGCCAAAGTATGGAAAGAGATGCTTATTGGATATTATTTGGGTAATATCCAATCCAACATGATTTTCGGTCCACTCGAGGATCGAGAGATATTTGAACACTCAACGCTAAGTTGCTTAGGACAATCGCTTGAAGGACTTCGCTGTGAAGCTTATTTTTATGATGCGTTACTTCAAGGAATCAGTGGTAATCCTACCACCCGTAAAGAACGAATGTTGGACCGATTAGAAAAAGTTCAAGAAACTCGAATTCCTATCTATTATGAATACCATATGGCCCGATATCTCAAAGGGCAGTTGATGAAAGAACAGACAAATTGATATTACTTTGTTAAAAGTTGGAAATAGTCATGCCTGAGGTTACCGAAAATATACAAAAAATCGTAAATAACAAAGTGGCTTATGCAAATAGCTGGGAATATCTTTCTGATGAGCTTAAGCGATTAGATTTACTCATCTATTTGCAAATGATCAGACAGCGAAGCAAGTCTCCAGTAAATCCATTGGAACATTTCAAGGGATTGGTTATTACAGAAGAAGAGATTAACTGCCTGCTAAGAACGGATATCGGTCAGTTAACCGATGAAAACCTAACGAATCACAATGATTCTGAGAATCATCCAGTAGTTAATAGCTTAAATCAATTGGAATCCCAAATTCAAGCACGACGAACCGCCAGCCTCTGGGAAGGTGTGTATTTATCATTACCACATCTCTCACAACTTTTCCATCTTACCCCTTTTGAAGAGCAATGTTTAATCATCTGCCTGGCGACAGAACTTGATCGTAAATACGAGAAACTCTATGCCTACCTGCAAGATGATATAGCACGTAAAAAACCGGGCGTTGACCTCGTGCTCAGCTTGCTCTGTAATACAACAGAAGAGAAACTAAGAGCACGATTGGTGTTTGATCCACAGGCAACTTTACGAAAATATCAACTCTTACAAATTATCGATAACTCATCAGATGGTCAAACACCTCTGCTATCGCGTTTTCCCAAACTGAATGACCGAATCGTAAACTTCCTTTTAGGGTTCGGACAGATAGATGCCTGTCTTGGGTCTGCTGTTGAAATAGTTACCCCTCAGTTGGAGTGGGACCAGGTAATGGTAGCTGAGGAAATTAAGAGCCGGATGCAAAGGTTTATCAGTTCATATTTCAGTAAGAAAAAGCCTGCCCAGCAAAATGTGATATTCTATTTTTATGGACCTTATGGATCAGGGAAACGATCTCTGACCGAGGCAGTTTGCCATGACTTTGGAATCTCTTTGATTATGAGCGATATGAGAAAAATGCTGCATGGACAACTGCCTTTTGAAGAGATAGTAGGGGTATTGTATCGAGAGGCCGTGCTGCAATCAACGGCCCTTTGCCTGCAGAATTTTGATTGCCTGCTTGCCGATGATGAGAAACATCATTTCCACTTGAGATCCTTCCTTGAAATGATTCAAAAATTTTCTGGATTGACCTTATTTCTTCTAGGCAACAGACCCTGGAAGTTGCAAGGGTTGTTGAACGCTCATACCTGGTGCGAGCCTGTCGAACCTCTGTTCATTGACATAGAACTTCCAATTCCTGGTGATAAAGCAAGGAAATACATTTGGGAGAGCCATCTCAGTAGGCGTTATCAACTTGCAAGCGACGTGGATTTGGGGGCATTAGCCAGCAAGTTCCGATTTACTCCGGGCCAGATTCGGGATGCCCTCACTGCTTTGGAGAATCATACACACTGGCGCTTGCACGGAAATGAGCAGATTACGATGGCAGACCTTTATGCCGCATGTCGTGCCCAATCGGATTCAAAGTTAAATACCCTTGCGAGTAAGATAGAGCCAAAATATACCTGGGATGATATCGTGCTACCCGATGATGCCCTTACCCAATTATGGGAGATTTGTCAGAGGGTCTCTTATCGCCACCACGTAATGGGTGAATGGGGATTTGGCCAAAAACTTTCTCTTGGTAAGGGAATCAGTGCATTATTTGCCGGCTCGTCAGGTACCGGTAAAACCATGGCCGCTGAAATCATTGCTCATGAATTGGGGCTTGATCTTTACAAGATCGACCTTTCGCAGGTTGTTAGCAAATATATTGGCGAAACCGAGAAGAATTTGAATAGTATCTTTGCTACGGCCGAGAATGCCAACGCTGTTCTTTTCTTTGATGAGGCAGACGCGCTCTTTGGTAGACGTTCTGAGGTACATGACTCCCACGATCGCTATGCTAATATTGAGATTTCTTATCTCCTTCAGAAGATGGAGCAGTACGAGGGTATTGCTATTCTTGCAACAAACCTGTGTCAGAACCTTGATGAAGCGTTTGTACGCCGTCTGGCCTTCGTCGTCCATTTTCCGTTTCCCGATGAGGCAAATCGCAAACGCATATGGACCAAGATTTGGCCATCGGAGGTTCCTCTAGCAGAGAGTGTAGACTTGAATCTTTTAGCTCATCGATTCAAACTAAGTGGAGGAAATATAAAAAATATTGCATTGGCAGCATCATTTCTGGCAGCAGCCGATGGTAAGGTTGTGAAGATGGAACACCTTTTCCATGCTACACAAAGGGAGTATCAGAAACTCGGCAAAACCTTATCTGAAACAGAACTTTATGGTTCCTATAGTCGGGCAATTGTTACTAAAGAGTGAATAATAAACAATTGAATATAGAAAAATTAACTTATGGGTAAACTTACTTTAACAAAATCAGCGAAGGACAAACATAGCACGCAGAACAAGGGGCATTCATATGAACAGACTCCCCTATCAAATATGGCTGATCCTCAGGCAAGTATCTTGGCCTTACAACATGCTGTTGGGAATCAGGCAGTCAGCCATTTATTGCAACCAAACGCTTATGCATTTGCGAAATTTGATAAAAGTGTACCACCAATTGTAAGAGCTGTATTAAACAGTGGCAGTCAGCCTCTCGGCCAAATAACTCGTGATTTTATGGAATCGCGATTTGGATATGATTTTAGCTTGGTACGTATGCATAATGATATACCGAGCGCAAAATCGGCGGATGTACTAAACGCTAAAGCCTATACAGTAGGCAAAGATGTGGTGTTTGGATCAGGCTACTATCAACCGGAGACGGCAGCAGGAAAACAACTCCTGGCACATGAATTGGCACATGTAATACAACAAGACAGAGGAAGGATTTGTGCTTCGGTCCCTCTTTCAGAAAGCATGCTGGAACAAGCCGCAGATCAGGCCGCATTGACCTTAGCACAGAGCTCCGTGTCTATTCAAGTTACGGGAGCCAGTGCACCAGGGCTGGCTCGACAGCCATTAGACCAGGGACAAGAACTTCCAAAGTTTAATAATTCGCAGAAAGGTAAACTCAATGATATAGTTAATTTAATGGAACGATTTGGTATCGATTGGACTGCCCTTGGATTAAAGGATAGGAAGGCAGTAATAGAGTTTTTTTCACAATATGGAAAAGTTGATGATGCACTTGCTGATCTTAAGATAAAGCTTCAAAGAGAAATTGATATTAAAGGAATTTATGCAGAAGCTCAATCGGCAACAACAATAAAACGTGTATTTTCATCAGAATCACCTGAGAGTCAGGCTGTTAAGGAGATTGCGGCCCCGGATATTCCAAAAGGGACAAAATTACCACGGGGAACTGAAAAAGTAATTAAGGGTAAAGGAGGTTATTGGGGAGGAGAACGTGGTCATGCACTTTGGTATTCGGAGATCGAAGAAGTGAACAAAATTACAAATTATAAACCCATACCGTTCCGAAATGGAAAAGTAGACTTTTCCCAATGGGCAGTAGAGCGTGCCATCATTCCTAATATGACCGGGAATGATGACAAAGACTTTGCTCAAGCGGATAGAAGCCTTGCCTATCAGAAGCCGGAAAAATTTGAGAACCAAACAAAGGTAGCAGAGTATCGAAAAAAGAATAAATTAACATGGCATCATGATATTGATGAGAAAACGATGCTACTAGTTCCATTCGAGTTAAACGATAAAGTTCCTCATGTTGGCGGTGCCTCATCGGCAAGAAAAAGGCCTCTCAATCCTAGTGCATCCCATATAAAAGCTCGCGTAGTGCGTTCGAAACCTATTGCAAAGAAATCCATCAAACCCATTGCACCTAAGGTTCCTCTTGCAACAACCGCCTATACACCGACTGCGTCTCCCAAAGACAAGGTTCCTGCATCGGTTACTCCGACTGAGTCCTCGGCACTCAAGTCTCACACTGTGCGACCAAGTGGTCGCGGGGCAGTCTTTACCCCCGGTTCGAAAACCGTGAAGGCGTCAACAAGTCCGGAGTTGTTGGAGGGTTCGCTAGAGCTTGGATATTTTCCGAAGGCAAAAGTAGCTTCCGTCGGGAAATCGACTTCCAAGGCAACTCCAAAAGTACTTAAGCCTCCCCCGCATACAAGCCACGAGACCAGCGCACCCAAACCCTCTCCCTCGACCGAGTCCTCGACACTCAAGCCGACCACGACAGCTACAAAGAATGTAGGAGTAGCCATACGGGGGGAATCATCATTATTCGTTGAAGGTCTCACTTGGTCAAAGGGGGTTTTGAGGGCCCAAGCTGGTGCTGCAGCAGTTGCTCAATTTATAGGCCCTGCTCTGGAACGTCTCAACGAATTAGGTATCCGATATCGCATAGAATCGGATCTAGAAAAGCTACGACCGAAAATCGAAGAATATCAAATGGCTCACCCGGACCAGGGCGTCCTCGTAGTCGTAACGTTACAAAAATCTAAAATCGTGACAGATCCAGGTGTACCTGGGCCTCTTCCAAGTGTTCTTATAACGCACAATCCCCAATATGGGGGAGAGACAAAAAAAGAAGCGATAACTCGCTGGGTGTCTGAACCTAAATTAACAGTAATTCCAGGTAAGGGTTTTACGGGATCAGATGAATATATATGGTTTCCCCCTAATCCACAATTACAATTTTATAAAACAGGTATCATTGGAAAGTATAGAAGCAATAATACTAATCAAGTGCTTCATATTTCCTTCGATAAAGAAAATGTTATGCATATTGAAGCATGGGATAGCAGCAATGGTGAGAAATACTTAGTCAATGCGAGTCAATGGAAGACTGACTTTCGTAATGGGGTCTCAGTACTTAGAATCACATTTACCAAGCGTTCTACGGGTTTAATAATCGATAGTGAAATAAAATACGTTGACCCAAATACGCTTCAAGAATCTTATGAAATACGTTCCTATCATAACTATGGGGCTCGTAGCGAATCAATTTTAAGAAAAACATTGTTTTAACTTTGGTCCGAATCCATTAGCGAAGATACATTGCTTAGAAATTCGAATGTAGGCAAAACCACAAACAATGGGTTGGATATCTATCTGCTAGATCTGTGAAAGATGCAAGCTGCATATTCAAAATCGGGTGACTCTGTCTTTATGGCATATAGCGGATATAGACAGCGTGTTGGGTAGAGAGGAGATCTTGATGATACGAGGACAACGTAAGTGCGATTCGTGATTACGATTCAAGAAAGTGAAATTACCCAACGGTAAAAAATTTCAATAATCATTTGCCAAAAAACTGAAAATTAATGATTAACCTATTCGAATACATGCTACGAAAAATACTAATAGACAATATGATCGGTTTCCGTGTGGCACTATTACCATACATGCCAAATTTGCTAGTAATGAAAGATTAGGTGGGCCTCCGGCTGGCAAGTGATAAGTGTTGGTTAAGAATGTCAATAAGTTATACTCAATGCGCTTAATATCTATCTTGCTGGGCTACGTGAGAATTGTAAGGTGTATTCAAATGAACGGATACGTAATTGTAATAATGATATTAACTTTTTAGCTAAAGCGAATATTAACATTAAGAATTTGTCGGTTTAGGGGAGTAAGCATAATTGATCGATAAACTAGATAGCGTCCTGGATCACTTGTTTAGATCAAAAGTAGATCTTTTAAAGTCTGGATCTCCTCCAACTGTTATTGACGGCCAAATTGACTTTCAACCACCAGATGATGCCTGGATTACTCATGTAAATGGCCTGGGGTCCAGAAAGGCATTGAATGTTTATCTCATTGATTTACGCGAAAATGTAAATCTGCGCTCGAATGAAAAGGTACGCAGTTATAACAACGGCGTCATCAGTGAAGAACTGGCACCGGTACAAATGGATTGCCATTACTTGATAACGGCATGGAGCCCTGCCTCCGAACAGCAAGGGAAAACGATAGAGGAGCATCAACTATTATACCAGGTACTGGCTGTTCTTTTGAACAACCGGCCAATAGTACCACGGAAAATATTTGAGCCTGATCCACTGCCAAGTAATTTTCCGGATATCCTGGCAGATGCTGAACTGCCCATGACTATTGTCCCTGCTGAGGGTTTTCCCAAACTTGCAGAATTCTGGGGTACGATGGGGAACAATCGCCGTTGGAAGCCTGGTGTTTATGTAACAGTAACTTTACCGGTGATACTTGATAAACAGATCTCCGGGCCGATGGTTATTACGAGAGATATAAAATTAGGAGAACGAACTTCACCAGATGAAAGAAAGATTAAACCTGGTACACTGGATGAACTCTTCCGTATCGGTGGCCAAGTTACTCAGAGTGCAGGTGTACCAGTTGAAGGAGCTTCCGTTATGATTTTTGAGCTGGGCATTACCACAAAAACCAATAAAGACGGGCGATACAGTATTGGCACGTTACGGAGAGGACAATATACCTTGCATGCGGAATTTGATACCAGAGTGAGAGAAAAACGCATTACTATTCCAGCAAAGAAAGGGAGTGATTATAACGTAGAGCTATAGATAATTTAAAGAGAAGCACTCCTGGTTATTGTTCTCTTACTCTGTAGTTATATAGATCATATGCAGGGCGAGGCTTTAGCCTTGCCAGGCAACCCTAAAGGGTTGCCCTACGAAATTGAAATTCCTCAACGTTAAACCAAGATATACCATAATTCTGATAAAGGTATCTATAGCAAGTGTGATCAACGTAATATTCGTTACCAAAAACTAGAAAAAGTAAAGGAGGTAGGTATGCCAGAATATTTATCACCGGGCGTTTATGTGGAAGAAGCGCAACCATCGGCCCGGCCTATTGCAGGTGTTGGGACAAGTACGGCGGGATTTATTGGAGTTGTTCCTGATGATGTTACAATGCCATTACTCCCCGGTCGCACAGGAGAAAAGGCAGATGGTACACCAGAACCGGACGATTTTTATAAGGTAGTCGATGCAGGTAAACCTCAGTTAATTACAAGTTGGGAACAGTTTAAGAATAAGTTTGGAGATTTTCAAAAACAAAAAACAGGAACGGGAGGATGGGGTAATTCTGATTACACTGCTTATTTACAAATTCAACATGCCATTTACGGATTTTTTAACAATGGTGGTACACGTTGCTGGATTCTTCGGGTTAAACAAGCGACGGACTTAGCGGATTTAACCGATGATTTGAAGAAATTTGAGCCAATTGATGAAATTGCCATTGTTGCAGTGCCAGGCGTAACAACAAAACCACAACAGGATGCCATCATTGATCATTGCGAGAATATGCTCGATCGCGTAGCTATACTTGACGGCACGCAGAAGCCAGCTAAGTTGACAGTCGATGATATCAAGGGTGGTACGCCAACTGCTCCAACGAAGGATAGCAAATATGCTGCACTCTACTTTCCGTGGATTAACGTATTCGATCCGATTAGTAAAGAGAACATTCCACAACCTCCCAGTGGGCATATAGCAGGCGTATATGCACGGGTTGATGGTGAACGGGGCGTACATAAAGCCCCTGCTAATGAAATTGTTCGAGGTGCAGCAGACCTTGATACAGGAATAAGCAGATTAGATCAAAATGGCTTGAATCCGAAAGGAATCAATGTCATCCGCGCCTTCAACGGTAATTTCAAAATCTGGGGAGGACGAACGTTAGGTGGTGATGATAACGGTGATTTCAGATATATCAGTACACGCCGCTTTTTCAATTTCTTGCGAGAGTCTATTGATGAAGGAACACAATGGGTGGTTTTCGAGCCAAATAGTCCTGCATTATGGCAGCGCATTAAGCGCACAGTTAGTGATTTCCTGCTCAGACAATGGCGGGACGGGGCATTATTTGGAGAGACACCAGAGAGGGCATTTTTTGTTAAGTGTGACGAGGATACTAACCCTGCAGAAGTACGAGAGGTGGGGCAGGTGGTTACAGAGATTGGCGTTGCAATTGTCAAGCCCGCTGAATTTGTTATATTCCGTATACAACAGACAACGGGCGGGTAATACATAATCGAGTGAATAAGAAAGGAGAAATTTAAAATGGCAAGAGTGGACCCTTTTAAAAATTTTAGATTCCTGGTAGAGATCGATGGAATAGTACAGGCAGGATTTTCTGAATGCAGTGGATTCGGTTCCAACGTTGAGGTTGTTGAATATCGTGAGGGAGGCGATGCAGCAACAGTCCGGAAATTGCCTGGAAAGGTAAGTTATCCCGATATTATGCTGAAGTGGGGAATAACCGATTCTCATGAACTCTATGATTGGCATCTTACAGCGGTGAAGGGACAAATTCAGCGTAAAAATGGTTCAATCATCCTGCAGGATGATAACGGTCAAGAGAAGGTACGCTGGAATTTCTTCAGTGCGTGGCCGAGCAAATGGGATGGACCTGACTTTAATGCAAAAGGAAATGACGTGGCGATTGATAGCCTGACTGTAAGCTGTGAACGGGTAGAGCGGGCGTAAAATACAATATCAGGAGAATGACTATGTTTCAGACAGAATACGAGTTTACCTTACCTGTAGGTTATGTGGATCAGGATGGAAATTTGAATCGTGAAGGGGTAATGCGATTGGCCACAGCGGCAGACGAGATCCTGCCGATTAAAGACCCCCGTGTGCAGGCCAACCAGGCATATCTGGTCATAATCTTGCTTTCGCGGGTAATCACCAGGCTGGGGTCTCTATCCCAGATCAATCCCAAGATTATCGAGGGACTGTTTGCAGCCGATCTATCTTACTTGCAAGACTTTTACAACCGTATCAATCGAAACGGCAAGGCTAGTATTCAAACTATCTGCCCAAAGTGCACACACGAGTTTGAAGTGGAATTAAATCACGAGGGGGGATCATAGGCTACCCCATTGATGTGCTCCGTCAGGAGGTAGCCTTAATTGCATTCCATTTTCACTGGTCTTATGACCAGATTATGAACATGGGGCATAAGGAGCGAAATGAATGGGTGCGGGAAATCGTTAACGTACTATCTGAGAAATGTAAGAGATAATGATCAACTTAAATGAAGTAAAAAAAAGAGAAATAGTAAAGCACATAACAAGGGATTTTGCTCCATTAACGCAAAGATTAAACCGCATTGGTATTATTGAAAACAAAAAGAAAATTCTTGAGAAGAAATGGTCTCGGTTCAGTGAAGATGTAAAAGGGAAATATAATTCAGGCGTTATTGATTTAAAATCTTTAAAAGCGAAAGAAAAGATCGAAGACGTGAGAAGGAAATACTCGGTTAATAGAGACCGTGTATTTTCCATGGAGTCTAAGGAGAATCTATTATTCCCTAAAATTAATGTATGGGAAAGTTGGCCTGGAAATAGGAATATGCAAAGTAGTTACTCTATGCCTGGTCCGTCTAAGGAGAGAAAAGAAGCAGAAGGGCTAAAACAGAAATATGTTGTGAATAGAGAATCTGTTTCCTCTTTCAAATCAAAAAAGGATATGCCTCGAACTGGAACCAATGAAACCAATTTTGAGAAAGAGAATCTTAAAACAAAAATTGAGCGGAGCAGTCATTTGGTACTGAATTCTTCTTTAAAGGATTTTTTAGCTGGCATATTAAGTATTCGTATCCCTTCCGTGAAAATTTATGCAAACCAGGCGTCTGATGCCCTGGCGAAGAAATTCAGTGCTGATGCTATAACATATGAAGATAAAATCTTGCTTAAGAACGGTAAATATAATTCTCATGACAAAGAAGACATTGCCCTTCTTGGTCATGAGTTAACACATATTGCCGAATCAAGTATGGAAAAGAGAAACGCTCCGGGGTATACAAGACCCGATATTTTTAACCGTGGAGAGCAAGAAGCGCTTAATAATGAAAAGAAGGTGTTACAGTATTTTTCTTCTATCGAGACTTCTGAAGGGTATAAAGAACCGTCGAGTTTCAGTCACGGGGATAGCTATGCAAAAGGCAATCAAATGCCCCTTAAGCAAGCACATTCAATAAAAACTGCCTTAAGTTCCAGGGATCTAGGTTCTCCCTCTGAAACGAATATGAGGGTAAATGTTCCAACAGAATTGTCAGAAAAGCAACTCCGAATGATTAAAGAGGAGGTCTATCGGGATATCATGAATAGGATCAAAATAGATTTTGAGAGAGGTGGGTAAACAGCATGGCGCTCGAAAAGGCAACTATAACTAATTTACAAACAAAGGAACGTATCCCTGTCATGTTTAATCCTGAGGAATATTCTTTAGATATTGGGAATACCTTTGCTGAAATTGGTATCCCTGGTTTAAAAACCCCACCCATTCAATATATTCGTGGAAATGTGCGTAATCTGAAAATGGAACTTTTTTTAGATACCTATGAAAAGAAAAGCGATGTGAGAAATGAGACACGGAAAATAACGTCCCTGTTTGATAAGGACGTCCGTACACAAGCCCCGCCGATTCTGCTTTTTTCCTGGGGTGGACTGAACTTTCAATGTGTTTTAGAGAGTGTAGGGCAGCGTTTCATTCTGTTTTTAGAAAATGGTACCCCTGTACGGGCGAAACTATCAGTTACCTTGAAAGAATATGAGCCGGTAGAAATAGAAATTCAGCGAGGCCTTTTTATAGGTCCGCCAACGGTACGCAATATTATGGAGGGAGAAACCCTCAGTAAGATTGCTGGTGAGGTATTGGGTGATCCTGGCGCCTGGAGAGAGATTGCCGATTTGAACAACATTGATAACCCACGAAAGCCTGTAGCTGGAACGCCGTTAATTATACCTCCGAGGAAAACGAGGGTGCGGGATTAATGCAATAGTAAGGAAATTAAAAATAGCCACAGAGATCACTGGGAACTCAGAAGAACGTTCACGCTGAGGGTTCAGTCGAATAAGAGAAGGGAGCTTGTAGTATTCCCCTCTAAAAAGACTTATCATTACCCACAAGTCAGCAGAGGGAATTTGAGGTATTGCAAAATCACGGGGAACAGGGTGGCACGGACTGTACAGACGCATAATAATGCGTCTCTACGTTTGTCCGTGTCTGTTTGAATGTGCACCGGCAGAGGGAAGAGAAAACACTGACAAACAGAGTTTGTCGGTGCCACCCAAAACATGTTTACAGAGCCTGTAACAATCCGGAATCAAGCCGTTTCGGTGGATTAAACGGCTTGAATGATTTTTTTAAGAGCCGTCAGAACTATGCTTCATGATAGGTAAAGATGTGGGTAATGATAAGCTAAAAAGAGGAGACAAAGGGGTGTGTAAAAATTTTATCAATTTAAGAGGTCTACATGCATCAATATTATGCACCTGATTTTTTAGTAAAGATACAAGGTTTAACATTAGAGGCGGATGTCACCAACGCTATCATAGACCTAACCTATGATAATAACCTCGATACCGCCGATATGTTCACCCTTCGGCTCAATAACGCCGATTTACGTTTTACCGACTCTGCATTATTTGATGTAGGGAAAAATGTGGAGATCTATATGGGCTATGTGGGAGACATGCACCCGATGATGTTGGGAGAGATTACCGCAGTGAGCCCCTCTTTTCCCCAGAGTGGTGCGCCAACACTTACGGTTACCGGTTATGATAAATCTCATCGCCTGCGGCACAATAGTCCGGCACGATTTCCATTCAAATATATAAACGATAGCATAATTGCAGCCCAGATTGCTGCTGAAAACATGCTTATACCAATCATTGATCCTGCACCAATGCCCCCTCAAAAGAACGTACCACAGACAGGAAGTGACTGGGCACTTTTGCAGGAATTAGCTGATCGCAATTATTTTCAAGTTTATGTGTATTGGGATAAACTCTATTTCAGATTTCCACGACCACAAACTGAAATGGTTACTCTAGAGTGGGGAAAAAACTTAAGCAGTTTTAGTCCCCGCTTGTCAACATCAGCACAATTCGGAATACAGGAAATTCGTGGTTACGATTATGAACTTGCCCAGAAGATAGTTGCTGTCCTACCGGTAATTTCACTTGGAACTGATTTGGATGATATTACGGAACGTCTTGGGAATAATTTTTTTGACCGACTTGTTAACTTGGGAAGAAATGTAATTCGTAACCAACCAGTAAGCAATTATATCGAAGCGGAAGTACTGGCTAAATCAATTCTCAGGCAGATGCTGGAAGGATTATATGAGGGTTCAGGCACTTGCATTGGTATCCCTACTATTCGTGCTGGGGATATGATAGAAATCAGGGGAATAGGCAAACGCTTTAGTGGAAAATATAAACTGAGCAAGGTTACTCACACGATTAATGAAAGCGGGTATCAAACACAATTTGAAGTCACTCAAAAGTACACAAGCACCCTATTACAAAGCTTGCGGGAGAAGATCTCTGAGAGCCCTCCTCCAAATCAACAGGAAAAGATTTGTGGGGTTGTTATTGCTAAAGTTATAGACAATGTTGATAAAAAATCATTGGGTATGGTTCGGTTGTCATTCCCCTTTCTTTCTGATGACAACGAGAGCGATTGGGTACCGGTTGCCACACTTATGGCCGGGGATAAGATAGGGACTTATTTTCTGCCAGATATAGGTGATGATGTACTTGTGGTATTTGAACATGGTGATGTTAAAAAACCTATTGTTATAGGTAGTCTATGGAATACAAAGGCCATACCACCTGAAGCAAATAAGGGCAAAAATGAAAAAAAGGTGATCAAAACCAAGACTGGAATGCAAATCACGTTTGATGAAACGCCGGGTTCTGAGAGTCTTATTTTACAAGATAAAAAGGGTTCTATGATAAAAATGGATTCTGTAACAGGCAATATCATCATAGAAGCAAAAGAAAATGTAATAATTAAATCAGGAATGAATGGGAATATAGATCTCAACCCTTAGAGAGAAATACTTAGGAGAGATAAAATGGGAAATCTAATTGCGGTATCAGGTAGAACTTTAACGCAATCGGAGAAATCGCATCAAAATCTGGCATATACGATTACGGAAACCGACGTAAAAACTGTTAGAACTTTTGGACATGGGAAAGAAATTCTTATAAATCAAATTAAGTTAAGTTGTACCTGTTCAGGGGATTATGTTGCAGGCACTTCAACGTTTTCAGGAAAAGGTGAAGCTGCTATTGTAGCTAATTCGAAACGCGTGAAATGCGAGGGACAATCTATTTTACTTGAAGGAGATGAGGTAACAATAACTTGTGAAGGAACGATTACAGACAACAGTAGCGGAGCTACAGCAAAAGGTACTGCCACTGTTACTGTAAAGATAACTGATTCCAATCAGAAAAACATATTTACCAGCAAAACTTAATTCTTAGATTATGAATAAGATTATAAATAAACAAAGGGGAAAGTTGTGAATACAGATTTTATCGGTAAAGGCTTTGCATTTCCATTACAGATCAACTCTAGAGGCGGAATTCAGGAATCAAGGCAAGAGCAGAAGATTAAAGAGTCTATACTCATCATTTTAGGCACCCAGCATGGCGAACGGGTAATGAGACCGAATTTCGGCTGTAATTTAAAAAGCCTTGTATTTGAACCCAATAATACCACAACAGCAAATCTTGCACGTCACTATGTGCAAGAAGCACTAACCACATGGGAGCCCAGGATTATTCTGGAAGAGGTTATGGTAAAGAATGATAACAATGCGGGACGCCTTATGATTGATATTCGCTATCGAATAAAATCAACCAATGAACCGCAGAATATGGTATATCCGTTTTATCTGGAACAGCAATAAGGGAGAAAATTATGTCAAGAGGAAGATTGGAACCCCCAAATTTAGATGATCGAACATGGAAGGATATTGTTAATGAAGCCAAGGCCCTTATACCTAAATACGCCCCCGAATGGACCGATCATAACCCGAGTGATCTGGGAATTACCTTAATAGAATTATTTGCCTGGCTTGTTGAGGGAATGATCTACCGTCTTAATAAAGTACCGGAGAAAAACTTTATCGAATTTTTGAACCTTCTTGGAGTCACACGCAACCCCGCCGTACCTGCATCGACCTATTTAACCTTTGGGGGAGCTTCTAAAACTACTGTGAATAAGGGAAGCAAGTTTGCTACCCAGCAGAACACCGCAACGGAAGAGGCAATTGTTTTTGAGACGGATAAGGACTTAACAGTTTTACCCATTAACCTTGTAGCAGCTCGGTATATCACTGCTACGAATGAATACACAGATGTAACTTCTCATCTCGTCGATTCGCCCTTAACTGGAATGAAAATTGACATTTCTTCTAGTCAATCTATCAGATTTGTCCTTGGTTTTGACTCAAAGAGTAGCGAAGAGATTTCCTTGCTCCTCCGTTTTTCCAAACAAGTTAAAAAGGATGATATACAGATTACATGGCTTTATTCAAAGGATTCATCGGAACCCACAAGCTGGCCAGCTATGACCGTTAATGATGGGACTGATGCATTTGTTAAAAACGGAAGTGTGTCCTTTACTGTACCAAATGAATGGAGATCTCAAGATCCAGCATCATGGCCAGATAATACTTCTGACCCAGTTAAACAACCCCTATACTGGATTGGCATCAAAATTAATAATCCATCAATTCAATTAGTCCAATTAGGTCTGGAGCACATCCTCTTCAACAGTGTATCCGCAACCAATGCCCTAACGATAACTCAACCTGAGTTACTGGGTACAAGCAATGGTAAGCCATTTCAATTTTTTGAGTTGAAGAATCGTCCTCTTTATAAGAGACCAGGAGTATTAAATTCCTATGATCACTTAAACATTGAAGTTCGGGAGCCAAAAACAGGTGGAGGTTTTGGACAATGGACTCGGTGGATACACCTTGATGATCTCCCTCAAGGTGAAGGGAATTGTTTTCGCTTAGATCCAGTAACTGGGACTATTTATTTTGGCAACTATAATGCTGAGAAGTCTCCTGACGGTTATGGAACAGCTCCGCCTTTAGGAAGTGAAATACGTGCTTTTACATATCGTTATGTAGCGGGAGGAAATAAGGGGAACGTCCCTGCAAAAACAATAAATGTTGTTCGTAAAGTTGTTTTACCGGATACCGAAAGTGTCACTTATATTACTTCTGTGAAGAATCTAGGGACTGCTAAAGGTGGTTTTGATGAAGAGGAAATTGAAGAGACCAAAAGACGCGGTCCAGAGGTACTAAGGAAGCGTAATCGTGCTGTTACGCTTATGGACTATGAGTACTTAGCTAGAGAATCCTCGAAGGATATAAAGAAAGTTCGTGCCTTACCACCCAAACCCGATTCGAATTTTAAGCCCTGGGGTTTCGGTGGGCTAAACCGTTCTTCGGGTAAGGTTAATGTTATTATAGTGCCTGATGCATTAGATCTTCGTCCTAGGCCCGAAGAGAATCTTATTAATGAAGTCTCTGATTATTTAAATCAACGGCGGCCAATATCTGCACACCTCTTAGTAACAGGTCCTCGTTATTTGCCAATCAAGGTAGTGGTTACTATTAAGGTATGGAAATCAGCTATAGACAATGGACTTATTGAAAATCCTGCGATATACAGAGATTCTAAAGTAGATGAATTGATACGTTTTCTTCATCCAACGCGAGGTAAAATTGATGGATCAGGTTGGGAAATTGGAGAGTACATATACGTAAATCAGGTATTTGCCGCGATACAGCCACCTGTTGAAATTGGTTTTATTGATACTATAAGGTTGGAAGCAACGGATCCAGATTATTTTCCTCACAACGAAACAGACCGTCCTCCCGGATATAATGCCCATGGAAAGGGAAGTTGGATATTGGTAGCCGATTACGAGATGGTTTGTTATGGGGGAAAACCGGAAGATATAACTGTAACTATAGAACAATAATATATTATAGGTTAGAGATATGTTAAACGAGAAAAATAGCTACCTTCAATATCTCCCTTCGGTTCTCTGGGAGAGTGAATTAAAATTATCTAAATTTTCTTTAGAACGTTTCTTGTTAGTATTTGAAAAAATCCTGACTGGGCTAGATGATACAATTCCAATTCGTCATAATAATGATCACGAACATGTAAGTCTTGAACAGACTGTAGATGAGTTACACACGTTATACAACCCTTTCAAGGTTCAGTCAGACAATAAACAGTGGAGAGAAGAGTGGCTAGCTTATTTGTCCACTTGGCTAAATGTGAGATTACGGCAGGAATGGAATGAGTATCAAAAACGCAGGCTTATAAGTAATGCTGTTGAGATCTACAACCTCAGCGGTTTAAAACAAGGATTATTAAAATATTTGGATAATTATGTAATCTCAGAACTGAGACCTCGAATAGCTGTTGATATTGGGGAATCAGTCTTTCGTGTGGCTTTAGACGGTAAGAATGCTGGATGTGCACGTGTTGTTTTTAGTGGTCCTCCTATTATTCATCCTTTGGCTGTTGAGGTTGACAGAACCGGTTCCGAATCTAAGGGTCAAATTATTGTTAGTGATGCCGGTGCTTCTGAATATTCAATACCACCAAAATTATGGCGGATGAGAAGGAATGGTGAAATTGGAGACCCTCCAATTTATGACGGTTCTGTAATTGATTTTGGTGGAGGAAATAAACAACCTATTTATAGTCCTATTGCTATAAGAGATGATTCCAAGGGTTACTATGTAGTTGCAGATGAAGGTAATGCAGCGACTGAAACAGGATCGAAAATTGTAAGATTTGATAAAGCACGTCCACATACTGCAGAGTTGGTTAAGACTAATAATATAAATATAATCAGAGCAATAGATATGGTAATAGATAATTCTAGGAATTATGTTGTTTTGGATCGTGGTACTTATGGTACTACTGCTGAAAACAATTGCAAGATACTAATTATTGAACCTAATGGCAATGTTCTAAAACACGAAATTTCTATTATAGAACCAACTGCAATTGCTCTTGATCCTAAAGGAAATTACATTTTTGTTGCCGACGCAGGCGATCAATCAACTCCGGGGCCTGACGGAGATTACCGTACTACGAATATTTATAAGATAGATCGGCTTTGTTGCACAAATCCGATAAAAAAGCAGTTTTTCCCTGTAGTATGCAATTTATGAGATCGCATAACTTTCCGGCATTCCTAATTTCATCATAC
>NZ_SZPP01000015.1:198134-205585 GCF_030263775.1 Candidatus Jettenia sp. AMX1 | reverse complement strand
ACGGCAAAGAAGGTAAGTGACGCAGATGCATCGGGTGGTACAGCGATTACTGCACCGGAGGGAATGGGAGATTGGGCATATGCAGAATACTCCCTCATAGTTACCGAGGAGAATTATCCATATTATGTTTGGATTCGTGCGAAGGGAAGTGATGATAGCGGCAATTCCCTGTCGGTTTCCTTTAATGGTGATTCTAAAATAACGGTACCTACTTCTTCCAATGGAACTTATTCCTGGATTAAATTGCCAAAGAGCCTTTCTACTCCGCCGGGAAACTACCCCTTTGTTATCGGGGCAGCCGAAGATGGAGTGACATGGGATAAAGTAATCATCACTACGGATCCTTCTTATAATCCCACAGATACAACGGATAAGGATGATGGTGATGTAAGAAAAATAAATGTCGCTATAGACCGAGGGAATGATGACGTGGAGGAAAGAGGTGGCGATGATGATATGATAATGGACAGTACAGATCTGGAACTGGTTGAGGATAACGATAAAATACAGAAAATTGGATTGAGGTTCAATTCTCTTGACATTCCATCAGGAGTTGTGATCACCAAAGCCTATATACAGTTTACGGCTGATCAACCAGGCTCAGAGGCGACGACTCTTGTAATAAAAGGTGAGGCTTCAAGCGACGCTGATCCTTTTGATAGAGATAATGGCAGTGTCTCTTCCCGGAATAAAACGGCAGCCTATATTACCTGGAATCCTGCTTCCTGGGATAAAGAGGGAGAATCAGGACAAGACCAGAAAACACCGGACCTTACTTCCATTGTTCAGGAGATAATAAATCAACCCGATTGGGCAGCAAACAATGCAATGGTATTTATTATTACAGGCACAGGAAAGAGAGTGGCAGAGTCTTACGAAGGCGCAGCAGAGCATGATGACCTTAGTAAAGCTCCCCAATTATATGTCGAATACCAGGAATCATCTGGTACGGAGAGTAGTGTTGATGTCCTCATATCAGACTATAAAGATGATGTTGAAGAAATGGAAGATGGGACCATATACTCTAATAGCAGTGATCTCGAATTGGTAGAGGCTGCTACGAACCAAGCCGTTGGACTGAGATTTCATTCTGTCGCCATTCCACCAGGATCTGTGATTACCAAAGCCTACCTACAGTTTACGGTTGATGAAATAACCTCAGATGCGGCGAGTCTTACCATAAAGGGCGAGGCCTCAGGCGATGCCAATCCTTTTGTTATCGATAATGGTAATGTCTCTTCCCGGAATAAAACGGCAGCCCATGTTATCTGGAATCCTCCCGCCTGGAATACCGAAGGAGAATCAGGACAAGACCAGAAAACACCGGACCTTACTTCCATCGTTCAGGAAATAGTAAATCGGTCCGGCTGGTCTGAAAACAATGCAATGGCATTCATTATTACAGGTACAGGAAAGAGAGTGGCTGTATCTTATGAATGTGCCAGGAAAAATGAGAGCCCTGAGAAAGCTCCTAAATTGCATATTAAGTACGAGAAAAAGTAAGTTCTTTTCCCAAAGTATAGTTCTGTGGAAAATGTAGGGAACAGACTGGCCTCATCTTTTTAAGATGAAGCTGGTCTGTTTTTATGATTAGAGAAGTGACTTGTGAATGAAATAATCAATACATAATTTAGTTGATAGCTTATCGGTTTTCAAAAAGCTTTATCATTTTCCTTGAAAAAGATATCATTTTTTGTATAATTTACCGAACCTGTATAAATAAGTTTTAAATTTACAGCACTTCTGATAGCAAACAGGGTAAATTTTGCAGGAATTGGTGTACAAAATAGACAGGGTTTCAAGCGTGATATTTTTATTTAAGCCTGCTGTGTAATGTTTTGATAAGCGAGTTATGCGCCAGTAGCTCAGCTGGATAGAGCATCGGATTTCTAATCCGGCGGTCGAGGGTTCAAATCCTTCCTGGCGCGTTGTTTATTACATAAATATTAAGTTTTTTCTCCTATAGAGTGTGGTGAGCGTAGCTCAGATGGTTAGAGCATTAGACTGTGGCTCTAAGGGTCGCGGGTTCGAATCCCGTCGCTCACCCCATAACATACTGATATCAGTCTGGTTTTCTTTGCTGCTTCTCTGGCATTACATTTACAAGCAAGATAGTTCATAACAAATAGCCTGTATTTGTCATATCTTGCTGCACAGACATCGACATGTTTCAGATGTTGATGAGTATTTTTTCATTTGTAACCATTTCCAGAGATTCTTTTTGCCATATTTATCACAGTCAGGAAACTTAACCACCACCGTATCCCTAGTACTGTCGGACGAAAGGAAGGGGAAGAGATAGGCCAACCTAAACTATATAGATCCAGTGCCTTACTCTATCCAGAATTCCCATTATCATTAGTCGGTAATAAGCTCTCAGTTTTATTATTAATTGCGTTAAGATTGCTTTCCACAATTCTTCTTAACAATATATACATAAATGGTTACAAGTGTTATGTAAAGTATGAATGTTAAATATCATTTTAAATTTGAGGAGTAATAATATAGGAGTAATAATAAATGAAGGTGTTTGATAGGATTGAGATTAATCCGCGAGTATGTAATGGTAAGCCAGTAATTAAAGGCACCAGGATACCTATATCAGTAATTCTTGAACTGATAGCAGAGGATAAGTCATGGCAAGAAATACTCGATGGTTATCCTGAGCTGACGAAAGGCGATATCTATGCAGCTTTGCATTATGCAAAGGTATCACTTGATCATAGTGAATTAGAAGAAATTAATGTCTAAGCCGTTAAAATTATACTTAGACCAAATGTTTCATGTGAATGTTGCCCAAGCTTTGCGTGAACAAGGATGTGATGTATTGCGTGCTTCTGAAACGGGCCAGGCAAGAGCGGACGACTATCAGATTTTAGAAAAGGCAATATCCGAAAATCGTATATTAATTACCCTTGATGAGCATTTTGGAGATTGGGCGGTATTACCACTCAGTAGCCATCCAGGGGTTATTCGAATTAAGGTGAATCCAACCACTTCCGGAAAAGTTATTAAACTTCTTTTGCATTTCTTACGCAAGAATCATACATCAGAACAATTTAAAGATCATTTAGTTATACTATCAGAAAAATGTGCAAAATGGATTCTAACTGTAACATATTAATAATAAAAAGCTTAAGAAAAAGGTACGACGAGTTCGAATCCCGTCGCTCACCCCATTACTCTTTTAATCAAAAGGGATCACGTTTGTGATTCTCATACCTTACAATAAAGATTCGCTCTCTGTGTCCATGCTTGTGAAGTTTATTGTACATCCCCTGGATTTAGCCAGCCTGATTTAAGTGAATCATAAGAGCTTGCCTGACTCCATTAACCATCCAAAATTATCTCCTTTTCAAGTAGTTACTATTCCTCTCCATGATAGTCTTCAAAATTAAAAATAAAATAAAATTGATTTTTTTGTGTTCTATGATATATTCACGTAAACGTAAAATAAATTTTACTTTGCTATACATCATTATATAGTAATGCTTTAAAATCATATGGGTAATTATAGATAAGGTAAACTAAAAATATAAAATTTATTTAGATTCATTATGAATGCGTAAAGTCTTCCGATAAAGGCAAACTCTGAGTAATCAGGGGGCGCAAAGGAAAGGGTCTTGTAACCGTGGACAGTGTTCGTGAACAGTGTCAGTATAAGTAAAAGACACTTACACCCATAACTGGAACGATGAAAATAAGATAGCCTTACTGCCGAAGATATTTCTATAAATATCTTTGCAGTAAGGCTTTTTTGTTTTATGGCCAGCAGGAAGAGATTTCTCATAATAACTACGTATTAATTTTAAAGTATTTATTATAACAAAATTATCACAGGATGTAGATAGAAAGTTAATGAAAAACAAACCAGTTTGCCTTTATTAACGACCAGGGTATTGTCATCTGATAAATTAAGGGGGGGATTTAAATGTGCTGTGCGTACTGGCGTAAAATTCTTTTAATCTACTCAATGCTCTTTGCTGTGTTTATTTCCCTTTTTTCACTCGTAATCAACTCAGCAACATTTGCTCTGGATACCGATGCTTACGTCAGCCTGGTTCGGTCTGTAGAGACTGGTTATCATAACATCCCAAACCCTGCGGGTCTTGCTTTCTCTCCAAGAGCCAGGAAATTCTTTATTGTGGATGCCCCCAAATCTGCCTTGCCTTCAGCAAAAATTTTCGACATCATGATGATGACTTCTTCTGGTGATTTGGTTAGTTCAGTTCGTACACAGATAACGGATCCTGTTAACATAGCTTTTGATAGCAAGGCCAATCGCTTGTTAATCTATCAGCCGGCTGTCCATAAATTGATTGCCGTAAAGGCTATGGCTGACGGCAATCTGGATCCTGCTAAGGTTACTAGTTTTGATGCCCGGAAGTTTGGTCTTCGGAGGCCTAACGGTATGACTATTGACCCGTCCAGCGGAGGTCTTTTTATCCTTGATAGTGCTGTGCCGGAAATTATCCATGTTACGCCAAATGCGGATCAGGGTTTTGATGATGCATCGATTTCCTATGTATGTTTAGAGCAAATCGGCATATCTGATATTCGGGGTATTGCCTTCAATCCTGCCAATGGCCATCTCTATATCCTGAGTTTTACTGAGAAAAAGCTGTACGAATTCACGAAGTCAGGAAAGGTTGTTGCGATACGTGATGTATCAGAATTTAATCTCAAAAACCCACAAGGTATGATTTTCGCTCCGAGTGGAGATCTAACGGATGATCCATCACAAATGAACCTGTACATTGCCGATTACGGTCCTGACAATAAGAGAAGCCAAAAAGCCCATGTGTTGAAAAATGCACAGACATATGATGGTAAAGAAAAAGATGGAAAGCAAATGCAGGGTAAAATTGTTGAGTTATCTCTTACTCAAACACCTGGTGTGGCATCTACAAGCAGCTCTTCCCTGGTGCAGACTATGGATCTCTCTCTACTTTCTCCACCCAGCCCGGATCCGGCAGGTATTACCTACCTTTTATCCTCTAATACGCTCCTTGTTTCTGATGGTGAAGTTGATGAAATGCCTATCTTTGTCGGTGTTAATCTTTTTGAAATGAGCCTGACCGGTAACTTACTGGATACCCTCAGTACAACATCTTTTTCGTTTGAGCCGGCAGGTTTAACGATTAATCCTGTTAATAAGCATCTCTTCTTTACTGACGATAATGTATGTAAGGTATTTGAGTTAGACCCCGGGGTTGACGGACTTTATGATACCTCGGATGATATAGTTACTTCTTTCAGTACGTCAGACTTCAGTTGTTTCGATCCTGAGGGGATTGCTTACGATAGCACACAAGGAGCACTTTTTATAGCAGATGGTGTGAGTTCTGAAATCCATCGGGTTGCACCGGGAGATAACGGTGTTTTCAATGGTGTGCCACCGACGGGTGATGATCGGGTGACACATTTCGATACGGCGATTCTTGGAGTGACTGATCCTGAGGGTATTGAGTTTAATCCGGATAATGGCCATTTGTACCTGATCGGTAAGCCTCCAAATATATTGGCTGAGATAACAACATCAGGTACCCTCAGGCGGGTGTTTGATATTTCTGCTGCGAATGCCCGGAAACCGGCGGGCCTTGGCTTAGCTCCCGGCAGTTTAGACCCCAATATCAAGAACATTTATATCGTTGACCGGGGAGTTGATAATGATCAAAATCCAAATGAAAATGATGGCAAAGTATATGAAATATCTCTGCCTCCAATTTCGCCGGGCAATCAAGTACCCACGGTTGATGCTGGATCCGACCAGACAATTATCTTACCGGCGGATGCCTCTCTGGATGGCTCTGTTTTTGATGATGGTCTGCCGAATCCTCCCGGTGCAGTGACCGTTACCTGGAGTAAGATTCGCGGGCAAGGTATTGTTACCTTTGCTAATGCCAATGCTATTGATACGACTGCCAGCTTTCCGGAAGTGGGAACGTATGTGCTTCGCCTGACTGTTGACGATGGTGAACTAATCAATAGCGATGATGTAACCATCGTTGTTTTGGGTAGAGGCGATGAAGAATTTGTAGACGTCAGGGTTGCAGCCAGTACAGATGATGCGGAAGAGAAATCCACAGGTAATGTGGCGCTCACGAGCGCTGATCTCGAAATGGTTCTTGATGGAAGCGACCAGACCGTGGGGTTGCGCTTCAATGGAATCAATATTCCAAAAAATGCCATAATTATTAATGCATATATTCAATTCAAGGCTGATGAGAGAAACTCGGAAGCAACTTCGCTTTCGATTCAAGGCGAGAATGTTGATAATGCTACGACGTTTACCTCTGTTAGCAGGAATATATCATCCAGACCGAGGACAATAGCTGCGATATCATGGTTTCCTGCGCCATGGACAAAGCTGGGAGAGCTGGGTCTTAATCAGCGGACACCTGATATATCTTCGATTATTCAAGAGATTGTGAATCGGTCAGGTTGGTCTAGTGGTAACTCATTAGCAGTTATTATTAGCGGGACTGGGAAGCGTGTAGCCGATGCATTTAATGGGGATACAGGTGGGGCGCCCTTGCTTCATGCGGTATATTATTTAGCAGATCACCAGCCGCCAATAGTTGATGCAGGACCGGATCAGACGATTGCACTGTCTGGCCATGCTATTTTAGATGGTACGGTATCTGATGATGGTTTACCGAGTCCGCCTGGATCAGTAATCACAACCTGGAGTCAAATTAGCGGGACTGGTGAAGTTACCTTTGGCGATATAAATGCCATAGATACAACGGCAAGCTTCTCAGAGGCAGGGACGTATGTGCTCCGCCTGACAGCCGATGATGGCGAGTTGATCGAAAGTGATGATATTACCGTTGTTGTTAACGGCGCCACTATGGTGAGAGAGATCCGGGTCTCAGCCAGCACAGATGATGCAGAAGAGAGGCCTTCAGGTAGCATGCTACTCTCCAGTACCGATCTGGATCTGGTATTTGATAAGTACAATCAAATAATAGGTATACGTTTTAATGGGATTACTATTCCGGAAGGTGCTACTATTACAAATGCCTATATTCAGTTTAAGGCAGATGAGATAACCTCGGAGGCAACTTCACTAACGATTCAAGGCGAGCATGTTGATAATGCTACGGCGTTTACCTCTTCCATCGGGGATATATCGTTAGTTATTTTCACGGGAACTGGTAAGCGCGTAGCAGAGGCATATGATGGGAATCAGGCAGAAGCGCCATTACTCCATATTGAGTATAGCGTAGCCCAGGTTAATCAGTCTCCCACAGCTAATGCAGGGGCAGATCAATCGATCACCTTACCGGATAATGCAATCCTGAATGGTACCGTTACCGATGATGGCTTGCCGAATCCTCCTGGAGTAGTAACGGCAACCTGGGGTGTGGTGAGCGGTACAGGTACGGTAAGCTTCGGTGATGTGAATGCCGTGGATACAACGGCAAGCTTCTCGGAGGCAGGGACGT